>JACVIW010000072.1 GCA_015711695.1 Candidatus Geohydrothermomicrobium daggyaiense | reverse complement strand
GAGACGTGAGCGTGTCTGTATCTTCCAACAAGCCGATTTGCGCCGAAAGAATGCTTTACTTCAGAACTCCATTCGTGATACTGGGTTCTTCTGTTGACGGAGTTCATAACTGCGCTGGCGTTTCTGAGCCCGATAATAATTGGTTGTTTGCTGAAGGCACGACAAGAGAACAGTTCAGGGAATGGATTTCCATCATGAACCCGAACTCCACGCCTGCAAAAGTGACCATAACCTATGCGGGTGAAGCGGGCATAACAGGCACGTTCGAAAGAATCGTTCAGGCTTTTTCGCGGCATACCGAAAACGCGCTTGACGATGTAGGCTTAGAAAAAGATGTCAGCGTTATTGTGACATCAGACAAGCCCATTGTTGCGGAAAGACCAATGTATTTCCAGTATAAAATTGCTGCTTCCCTTGGTGACCGACTTGCTTCCGGTGGGCATAACTCACCCGGAGCTCGTCACGGAGCATACAGATGGGATTTCGCGGAAGGAACAACCAGGACTGGATTCGACACTTACCTTTGTATTGCAAATCCGACAAATAAAGACGCGAACGTTAGGATAAACTATTATATCCATGAAGCCTCAGGTTCGATGACCGCGAAGAAAGAACAAATTAAAATTCCCGCTGGAAGCAGGCGAACGGTTCTTGTCAACAAGTCGGTAGGGCCAGAATGTGATGTCGCGATTTCCGTCGTGAGTGACACGCCAGTAATCGCGGAGAGACCGATGTATTTCAATTATTCCTCTTATTCTGGAGGAGGCGTTTCATTCGGTTATCCAACAGTTCCATGAACAATCGTTGTGACAAAGGACTCGGGACCGGGTTTTTCCCGGTCCCGGCCACCATTGCGGAGAGATTCAAGTGAAGAGAGGACAAACTGCTGCATTCGGTTTAGCTTTTATCGCTTTTTTGCTCTGTTCGCTTTATTTTCAGGGCTGTGCTCGTTCGAGGCTGCATGAGCGTAACGAAAGAAGTCGTTCAGAAAAAGAAATCGTCTCGGTTACCGTGACTGAAGATTTTGGGAGGGTTGTGTTAAAGGAGGCGGTCGTGCAAAACGAACGAGGCAGCACGGTAATGGATGCACTTGAAAAGATATGCAAGGTGAAAAAGGCGTACGGAGGTGGCTTTGTTGAGTCAATCGATGGGATAAGTTCAACAAAAGGGAAGGACTGGTTCTATTATGTGAACGGTACTCTGGCTGGGGTGGGCGCTGCGCTTTATGAGACTGGTTTGGCTGACGATATCTGGTGGGATTATCATCCATGGAATGGAAATAATTTTATTGCTGCTGTTGTTGGTTCCTATCCAAAGCCATTTACTAAAGGGTACGGAGGCGAAAAACGGCCTACCTTAATTGTTAGCAGCCCTGAACTCAAGAGTGAGGCAAAGGCGATCGGGGATTACCTTGGCGCGATTGGGGCGCGGGTTTCTTATTCAAAAGAATTCCAGAAAATTGATGAGTTCAAGAAAAAAGGACCGGTCATTGCCCTTGTTGACCGGAGGGTTTTGGGCTTTGGGGATAAAAGGGATATTATTCTTAAATATCTAAACAAGGGCGGAACGTTTGTGAGGTTTGAAAAAAACAGGATAGTTCCATTGGATGAGTGGGGGAATCCTTCAAATGAAACTCTGGACATTGCCGGCGCGATAGTGAGTTCCGGATTCGGGATGGGAGATCCATCGCCCGTGTGGCTCTTGTTGCTTCTCAATGATGGACATAAGGGAAAAATCGTCAGAATTCTCACGAAAGATGCGGAAGTTCTAAGACTAAAGGTGGGTTTGGTAATCGACAAAGAGGGCAACGTAAGATCGCTTCCTTTGAGGAGGCGATCATGAAAATCGCTTTCAAGAAGACCGAGTCTCTTTTTCATGCTCTCAATCCCGTTTCCCAGATTCTTTTTTGCGCGACCATTTTTTTAATGCCTCTCTTGAACTCAAATCCTTTAGCGTCGCTGAGTGCCATTTTCTCGGTCGCGTTTCTTGCTGCCTCATCAGATGTTTTCAAAGAGTGGGCTTCTTGGTGGAGGGTTTGCCTGTTCATGTTCGCCCTTACAGTTTTAGTGAACGCGGCGATATCATCGAACGGCACGAGCGTGCTTTTGAAAGTTTCACATGTTCCGATAATGGGAAGGGTCATGGTGACAGCGGAGGGAATAATTTTCGGCGCGTCAATGGGTTTGAGGATTCTGGCAATCATCGCAGTCTTCACTTTCGCGACACTCTCCATTGATCCCGACAGAATCCTTAGCCTTATCTCACCTGGAAGCTCCGCATCTGCGCTTCTCACTGCAATGACCCTGAGGATGGTTCCGTCTGTTGCCAGGGACTCAAAAGAACTGCTCGAAGCCCATGTTGCTAGGGGTATTGATCTAGAATCACCAAACTGCATCAAGAGGATAAAAATGCGTGTCCCGCTTTTGAAAAAGTTAACCACAACGTTTCTTGACCGGGGAATTTCAATTGCCGAAGCCATGGAATCACGCGCGTACGGGTCCGGTCCGAGAAGCAGAATGAAAAGGTATGTGTACTCCGTTTATGACTATGGCGTGATTTTTGTTTCGGTTTCTTCTTTCTTTTATATATCTATAATATCCGCCCTTGGGTTCAACTCGTTTTATTTCTATCCGGCATTGAGTCTCAAAACCAGAGCCGCTGGTTACGCGAGTTTCGCTTTGCTTGTTTTTATATCAATCGTTTTCTTCATAATGTCTATGCTATGGAAAAAATCGCTTTGGTTGAAATCAAAAACCTGACATACAGCTATCCGGATTCAAGAAAACCTGCTTTGAGCAAGGTTAATCTTGATGTGAAACCAGGCGAGTTTGTCCTTATTGCTGGCTTGACTGGGTCTGGCAAGTCTACTCTATGCAGAGCGATAAACGGCCTCATTCCAAATTTTTATGGAGGCAAAATTCTGGGTAGCGTTTCGGTAATGGGAATCTCCACCCTAAACACGAAGGTCGGAGAGCTATGCAGGCATGTAGGCTTTGTTTTTCAGGACCCAGAGGCGCAGCTGATTTTTGAGGATCCCGTAAGTGAGATTGCCTTCGGGCTTGAGAATCTTGGCGTTGAACCGGAGCAGGGATTCAAACGTGTTGAAGAGGTGATGGCAAGCTTAAGGCTCGGACACATCAGGGACAAACGCATATCTGAGCTTTCAGGAGGGGAGAAACAGAAAATCGCGCTTGCCTCCGTTTTGGTAATGCAGCCCGAGGTAATTGTTCTTGATGAGCCCACGAGCCAGCTTGACCCCGTGAGTGCTGAGGACTTTCTTCTTACGTTGAAATCGCTCAACAGCGACCTCGGGGTAGCGGTTGTTCTCGCGGAGCACAGAATTGAGCGGTGCTTTCACCTTGCTGACAGAATTGTGATCCTCGATGATGGGAAAGTGGTGTTTTCTGGATCCAGCGATGAGATTGCGAAAGCGGGTATAGCGAATGTTACGGGTTTGCTCCCCCCAATAGCAAAGCCTTTTATTGAGGCAGGATGGGAAAAGATTCCTTTCACTGTCAGAGAGGGGAGAATCATCTTATCCCTATCCCGCTTGAACGGCGTGGATAGAGACGCCGCTTCTGGAAGAGGCGCTTCATGCAAGGAAAAATCTTCGCTAAAAATCAAAAGGAAGAAAAAAAAGAAGCGCACGCAAGAAACAAATTTTCGGAAGGTTCAAGTCAGGGTCGAAAACCTCTGGCACTCATATGGAAATGGCGTTCCGTCTCTTTGTGGTATAAACGCGGATTTTTATTCAGGTGATGTTGTGGCTATCATCGGGGAGAATGGGTCCGGTAAGACAACTCTCGTAAAGAATATCGCGGGTCTATTAAAACCGATGAGGGGAAGAATTTTCATAGATGGCAGGAATATTGAAGAAATGAGTCGAAAAGAAATTTCCGCTCTGTGCGGGATGGTGACGCAGAATCCTGAGGCGCATCTGATTTCAAGAAATCCACGGATGGAACTTTTTCTCACTTGCGAGGCTGCTGGTTTTGATGAAGAAAACGCCTCACGCAGAATTCATGATATTCTGGTTACGCTTGGTATCGAAGCGTTCGCGTCAAAGCCGATGGAAGAACTTTCGTGCGGACAAAGGGAGCTCGTGGCGATTGCATCCGTGATTGTTAGAGATCCAGATATCCTTATTCTCGATGAACCAACAAGGGGGCTTGATTCGTCCGTCAAGGAGAAGCTCGCGTTTGTGCTCGCGAAACGAAAAGAACAGGGAAAAACCACGATTGTTGTCACTCATGACCTTGAATTTGTCGCCGAGTTCTCAGATAGAGTTATTATGCTTGCCGCGGGGCGGCTTGTTACCCAGGGAGAAATGAGAGAGGTTCTTTCCGATTCGATTTTTTACACCACCCAGTACAACAGGTGTTTCAGGGGATTTGATGACAACGTCGTCACGAAAAAGGACGCGTTGAAGGTATTAAGGGAGTTGGGTTGAGAAAGACATTGATTGCTGTCCTGGCGCTTTTTGGAACGCTGGCTGTTTTCGCTGCTGGCGCGCGCTCAAATGCGATCGTTTTCAAGGATCCTGCTGTAATCAGCTTTACCTTCGTGACTTTAACCGTTTTGGGATTTTATGCTTATTTCGAGGATGCAAGAAGGGACGTGAAACTTATAGCGATAATTGCGAGCCTTTCTGCTGTCGCATCTGGCGGTCGCGTGCTTTTCGCGGCTGTACCGAATGTTCAGCCTGCGACTTTCATAATAGCGGTTACTGGCTACGTATTCGGAGCTCTGCCGGGTTTTATGGTTGGTTCAACAACAGCAGTGGTGTCGAACATATTCATAGGCCAAGGACCGTGGACTGTCTGGCAGATGCTTGGCTGGGGTCTTTGCGGGCTTGTTTCCGGATTTCTGCGGAAAAAAGATTTTTTGAAAAAGAGATTTATTTTTTCAATTTATTGTGCATTCTGGGGTTTTTTGTTCGGCTGGATAATGAATCTGTATTTCGTGCTTGGTTACGTTAAACCTCTTGTTTTCAAGTCTTTCATTCTCAGCTATTCTTCTTCTCTTGGTTTTGACGCTTTTCACGCGGTGGGTAATTTCATATTCGCTTTTTTGCTGGGTCCCCTATTCATTGAGATGCTTCAAAAATACAGGGCGAGGTTATTTATCGAAATCGGAGACCCATCAGGGAATTTTTACGAGGACTCTTCCGGAGTTGTAGAGGAAAAGGTTTTGTCAGGATGATCAGTTGGACGTCGAAATTCAACAAGGGAATAACTGTAATTTTGCTTTTAATTCTGGCTTTCGGCGTCAACTTTTTTCTAACTGTAACGTATCTGGAAAGTCGTGCTGCTACCAGTTCTAAGGTATATGAGTCCGTCACGAGGGCATTTGAATATCTCAAGCAAAGACAGCAGGAAGACGGTGGCTTTGCTGAGCCAGGTTCATTGTCGTCTGAGAAACTAACTGCATGGGCAGTTTGCTCAATTGCGGCTGGAGGGAGAGACCCTGGACGATGGATAAAAGGCGGCTCTTCTCCAGTTGAATATCTCCTGAAGTCGGTAAAGAAGGCGGCGAAACTCACAGATTTGTCGTCTTATTGCATCGCCGTGTGCGCGGCTGGAAAAGACCCGAGAAATTTCGGGGGAGTTGACCTTGTCGAAAGAATAAAATCGAATCTTAAACCTGACGGGCAAATCGGAAGCTTGATAAACGAGCACATGTGGGCGATGATCGCGCTCGCCGCTGCAGGGGAAAAAATTCCAGAAAGCTGTTCCCGGTGGCTTGCGGCGAGGCAGAATATTGACGGCGGATTCGGTTATTCCGAGCAATCAGGAAGCGACCCAGATGACACTGGAGCCGCCCTTCAGGCGCTGATAGCAGGTGGAATGGAGCGCGAAAATCCGGTGATAAAAAGAGCGCTTGTTTACCTCAAGTTCTGCCAGGCGGAGGACGGTGGATTTTCCTGGCAGACGGAAGCGTCGAACGTTGCATCAACCGCCTGGGCTGTTCAGGGTCTCTTCGCGTTGGGGGAGGACGCGAATTCCGAATCATGGAAGTCATCATCCGGGAAAACCCCGATAGATTATCTTCTATCGATGCAGAAGGAGGACGGTCATTTCAGGCACAGCGAGAATCTTGATTCCTATCCCTGCTGGATGACCGTTCAGGTTATACCCGCCCTTTTGCGACAACCGTTTCCGATTTCAAGTAAAGATGGGCAGAACGGCGCTCCCGCTCCTTCTTATAGCGCGGGGTCAAGCGCAGACTGGGATAGTTATGATGAGGAAATGTCGAGCGAGCCGCTATCGGAAAATGATGATTCTGACAGTGAAGATTCACATCGACGGGTTAATACTACAGGCTCCGACGGATATTCACCCGAAAAAACCAGGAAAGCTGAACCTATCTCCTTGAAGGACCAGATGAAAAGTCCGAACATCAAGGATGAGAAGTCGTCCAGTTTTGGTTTTTTCGTTACCGTCTGCCTTGGATACGGAGCACTCCTTGCACTTGCCTATATGGTTGTTTCCGCGATATACGCATGGTAATCTCGCTCTTTTTCAAAGCAAAACTCCTCTTTTCTTCAAGCGGCCTCGAAGCTCGCCTATGTCGATATCAGCCACGTTTGTGTTATTCTCAGACGCGATGGCGCATGCCACGCCCGCCGCTTCTCCCATGCCCATCGCTGTGGCGCTTACCCGGGCGCTTCCCTGACCTTCAACTGTTGCCGAAAGGCACCTGCCAGCGACGATGAGATTATCAAACTCAGCTGGCAGAAGGGCTCTATATGGAATTGCGTATGTTTTTCCAGGCGGAGGAAACTCAAGGACTGTTTCCTTGCCTTCGAGATGCAGTTCAACTGGCCAGGCGGAGCGGCATATGCCATCCTGAAAGTCAGCTGCGCCAAGAACATCTTCCCCGGTCAGTCGGTATCGACCCGAAAGCCTTCTAGTAGAGCGAATGCCAATCTTGCATGGAGTGTCTGAAAGATAAGCATCGGCAAATCCCGGCATTTTTGCTTTGAGGAATTCGGAGAGAAGAACTGCCTGTTTTCTACCTTCGATTTCCGCTATCGTCAATTGCTCGGGGTCGGTGCAATCGACCGGTTTTCCATCGATGGAAACCCTGCCCATGGCAACGATAACTTCGCCCGGGCGCATTGTTGGGATAACAGCACCACCGGCGCGTGGTAAATCGTATTCGCCTGTTTGGATTGCTTCCCGGATCAGCGTTTGAAGCGTTGCAAGACCCGCGGTCAGCGCTTCGGCGATATTAACATTATGCATATAAAAGTTCAAAGTTGGGAACTGGACCGGCGTATTTTCACCGGCAGCTCCGCTGAGAAAAAACAGATCCCCGTCCCCGCTTGCGTCTATAAAGTTTCTTGCGGAAAGAGTTGCGTGTCCGTTTCTTTTCTGAATCGTTATTCTTGAAACCATCCTGTCCTCAGTTTCTGCTCCAATAAGGGATGTATGAAGCATCAAATTGATATTTCTGGCGCTTTCGATCCACTCATCGAAAAGCTTTTTCACCCCCCATGGTGCGTGCGGAAGTACCGCAGTTTGTTCCCACGGAACTGGACCGTATGCGAGACCTCTGGATTTCAGTGCTTCGGCGCAGTCCCTGGGGATGCCTCCTACGGCGTAATCAATAGAATCCTCTTCTCTGACAAACAAGCCGCCAATGGTTCCAACAAGCGAAGAGGTCAGGTTGCCGCCGAGAAAACCGCACTTCTCGACAAGAAGCACGTTCAAGCCCTCTTCGGAGGCCGCACGCGCTGCTGCCACACCCGCAGGACCCCCACCAATAATCAAAACGTCAAAGTCCATGGTTCCCCCTCTCACCCGAATAAGAAGCTGTTTGTATTTAATCTTATATTAATCTTCGTGGTTCTGCCGATTTATTAAAAAAATGTTGCGACTAAATTGACTGTATTATGTTGTTTTTTAGCATGGTCAAACCCGGTTTTCGATTTTGAAGATGTAAATTCACGAAGGCATCTAATTTCGGCTTTTTACCTAAAATTAACAGAAGATAAAGATGCTTTTAATACATCCAGGACAAAATAAAAGTCGCAAAGCAAAGGTTGGCAAAAAGCTTGGTGTTTGAAAACGGAGTTTTAAGGAATCGCAGTTAAAAAGGGGTGACGTCAATGGAACAAAAAGAAAACGGTAAGGATGAAAAAGAGCGAACCCGTCCGTCAGTAGAGGAAGGTGTTTCGGGTGAAGAAATTTTTGAAGAGAAAGACATTTCAGCTCATCCACCCGAAAAAGAAGTGGCTTCAGCCAAAAGTTCAGGCGGAGGTCTCAGCTCCAGCTCGCATAAACTCCTTGTTTCCCTGCTTGTGGCTGTACTTGTTCTTCTTGTTGCGGTGACCGTATTGAGCGCTATTCTGGTGGCGAGAACTGGTAGGGAGCCGAGGCGCCCTGAAGCGGATCTGGGATTGCGCGGAAGACCTTTGCTTGAAAGACGGGAGAGAATGCTTGAAAGACGTGAAGAAATACTCGACCGCTTCGAGGATCTGAAGGAAATGTTCGGTGTCAGAGAATTGACGGGCAATGTAGTTTCTTTGGAGGAAGGAGCCATCACCCTGAGGACTGATTCGGGTGAAGTACGGTTAAGGATAACTGATAAGACAAGATACGCGATGATGGGCAGGCTCAAAAAAAGCCGAGACCTTTCCAAACTCCGTATAGAAGAGGGGGACTTAGTGCGAGTCTTAGCCCGTGAGGCGGAAGATGGTCAGCTCGAGGCATTACTTGTGCGCGCATCAGCGAAGGATTGATAGCAAAGATGCGGAGAAAATTCCGAATCAGGTGGCTTCGTCGAAAATGCGATTTCAAGACTTTCTCCGAAGGAGCTGTTTTTTGATACTGATGAAATTCGCAGTGACAGCGCCAGTTGTTATCGCATAAATCTTTTACCAGTTTATTTAGATCGGGAAACACCAATCATTATGGAGAGGGCCTCATTTAAAAAATTGCCACCACTTTAGATAAAAGTAATTGGGGTTCAGCTACGATGAGCAAAGAAATTAGCGGTACTCTCTGAGCTTCTTCAAAGAGTAAATAAAATTACTATAATTACCACGGCGCTACGGGCGCATACGGTTGATATGCCTCAATTCAGGAGATGTGGTGAACTTTTATGGCTTTATGGATTATCAACCCTTGAACCTGTTTCAGATAAATTAAAAACATTACGACCTTTTCATGTGTGCTTTTTCTTCTTTGAACTGATTTCCAGAAACTTGAACAAATCCCATTGCTATCGTGAAAAACGGATAACCAATAATCAAAATAGTGGTAGGGCCAGGGTAAGAGACTACCACAACTGCGACGTCTGGCCGAAGTCCTGATTAACAGATAATGAATTTGGAAAATAGTGCAGATTGCGCGTGTTAGGACAGGGTTCGGAATTATTTGCGGGGCAACTCGAAATAAAAGTAATTATATTGTTATTCCGGCTCGTTTAATGTGTGTTTTCCCTCCAAGCTATCAGTAAAAATTTTTTCTTACACACGGATTCAGGAAGTGAGAAAAGGGGTGGCGCACTATTTTGCGATAAGGGTCAGTACAAAATACAAGATCAACATTTCCAAAGCAGTAATGAAAAACCCACTGCTGAGAGATTGGCTCAAGCTCAGAAGATGAACGGCGAAAAGGATTTCAGCAGCAGTGATAGGTTTGCTATTCCAGAAAGCTTCGCAGATGAATTCTCACGCTGTGAGCAAATTATAACCTATGAAAGTATTTGAACCAGCCTTGGTTCTCCATGAATT
>JACVIW010000071.1 GCA_015711695.1 Candidatus Geohydrothermomicrobium daggyaiense | reverse complement strand
GGTGGATATTGCCTTCTCGCGACACGGGCAAAAGCGGCGCCTGCGGACGCGCACCAGTTGCAGCTGAATGCGATTATCTTGGGCTCAAAACTGTCCTCGACCAATCTGAACGCTCCTTACGTTTTTCAAATAAGAATTCGCCGCAGAGGCTTTTTATATCGGAAAATGGAAATCAGGGTTCCTCTTTCAGCAAGGCATCTATCATCGCCTGGATCTGCTCATCGGTGAAATTAGCCATCCTTATCGCGTCGCTCCAGCATGTAACTGCGCACATGCCACAACCCACGCATAAGGCGCTATTGACCTTTGCCACAAGCATTCCTCCAGGCGCGTCCTCAAGAATTATTGCCCCGAACTCGCATGTCTTTTCACACTCTCCGCATCCCCTGCAAAAACGGGGATCGACCTCCGCTATTGCGCCCTCACCCATCACATATTCCTTTGCAAGTATCGTCAGTGCCCTTCCCGCCGCAGCGTATCCCTGGCTGATTGATTCTTCTATCAGCTTGGGATAATGAGCCATACCGGCGAGAAATATACCTGATGTGGCGAAATCAACCGGTTTCAATTTGACATGTCCCTCGAGGAAGAAGCCATGATCATCTAGGGGAATCTTGAGCATTTCTGCAATTCTCCTGTTATCGGGATCCGGGACCGCTGGAGTGGAAAGCACAAGACAATCGGCATCGATTTCGATTTCAGAACTCAAATCGGGGCTCTTCATTCGGATATCCAACCTACCGCCCGCTTCGCTGATAGCAGGTTTTTCCTCGGGTGAGTAACGGATGAAGATAACGCCCTGTTCCCTCGCTTTCCTGTACAGGTCCTCATAGAAACCATACGCCATGACGTCACGGTACAGAATATATATCTTTGAGTTGGGGTTTTTCTTCTTCAACGCCAGAGCGTTTTTAATCGCCGATATGCAGCATACACGGCTGCAGTAAGGACGATTTTCGTCACGTGACTCCACACACTGTATCATTACAGCGGAATCAGGCACGAACCCACTTGCAATCTTTTTTGCGAACTCTGACTGAACCATTACGTTGGGGCTCATCCCGTAGTTATACGAATTCGGGACATGCTCTTTTGAGCCTGTGGAGATAATAATCACTCCCGCTTTCAGTTCTCTTGGTCCGGATTCGGTTTCCACGACGGCGCTGAAATTCCCGATATAACCGGAAAAATCAAGCAGCTTTGCGCCAGTCAATATTTCGACGTTATCGAATGATTGGAGTTCCTCGATCATTTTGTTGAGCGATTCTTTCGCTTCCGAAAGCTCCTCGAAGCCTTCTCCGACTGGCGCTTCCGCGAGGCTTCCCCCGGGAAGTTCCTCTCTTTCCACAAGATACACAGGGAACCCTGACCGGGCGATCTCAAGCGAAGCGGCGATTCCGGCTGGTCCTGCTCCGATTACGAGAGCGGAGGGGTTTACTCTTACAGGAAGTTCGGGCAGAGGCTCAAGCAAGGTAGCCTTGGACACAGCCATCCTTACGAGGTCTTTGGCTTTTTCAGTAGCTGCCTCGGGGACATTTGAATGAACCCAGGAGCACTGGTCACGAATATTGGCAAACTCGAAGAGGTATCGGTTCAATCCCGCTTCTCTGATTGTTTCCCGGAAAAGTTGTTCGTGGGTTCTGGGTGTGCATGCGGCAACTACGACTCTGTTAAGGTCATGGGTCTTTATCGCTTCCTTTATTCTCTGACATGATTCGCTCGAACATGTATATATATTTTTTTCGGCGTAAGCAACCCCTGGAAGGTTTCTAGCGTATTGGGTCACGTCATCGACATCCACTACGCCGCCAATGTTCTTACCGCACGAACAAACGAATACCCCGATACGGGGCTTTTGGTATTCGATTTCTTTTTCAGGCGGATATTTCTTTTTCGTGATCTCGGTCCCCCTAGCTTCTTTTAAAAGCGATGATGCACGGGCTGAGGCAGCAGAAGCCTGGGTGACCGTTTCCGGTATATCTTTTGGGGTGGTCGCTGTACCTATGGCGTAAACTCCTGGTTCGGAGGTGCAGATAGGGTCCGTGATTGGTGTTGATATAAATCCATGTCTGTTGATCTGGAGTTTTTTACCGTTGATTTCAAGCACATCTCGCTCTGGCACAAGACCCACGGAGAGAACCACGAGGTCGAAATCCTCGGAACGCCATGAACCGTGGTTGTCAATGTATTTGATGGTTAGGGAATCCGCGTTTTTAACTTCAACTGAGGGAACCTTAAATCGTGTAAATTTAACTCCGTACTCCTGTGAAGCCCTGTTCCGGAATTTATCGAATCCCTTTCCGAAGGTTCTCATGTCTATGTGGAAAATGTGGCATTCAATATCGGGATCATGCTCTTTTATGACTGTTGCTTCCTTGATGGCGTATGTGCAGCAAACGCTTGAGCAGTACGGGTTGAATTTTTCATCGCGCGATCCGGCGCATTGAATAAAAGCGATGCTCTTCACGGGCTTTCCGTCAGAGGGGCGCAATATTTTCCCACCCGTGGGACCACTCGCGCACATTAGCCTTTCCGCTTCTACGGAAGAGATAACGTTTGGATGCTCCGGATGGTACGAAGAAAGCTTCTCTATCGGGAAAGGCTTCGCGCCGCAGGCGATTATTATTGCCCCCACGCTCAAATTTTCAGAACTGTCTTTAAGGTCGAAATTAATCGCTTTTTGTTCGCATGCTTTAAGGCACGGGCTGTTGCATTTGCCTTTTGTGAATATGAGGCAGGAGGAAGTATCCACGACCGCGAGGCGAGGAACCGCCTGCGCGAAAGGAATATAAATAGCGCTTCTTTTTGACAAACCAGCATTGAACTCATCGGGTATGCGCTCTCTCACTGCGCAGGCCTCGGAACACGCACCGCAACCTGTGCAGAGCTCTGCGTCAACATATCGGCTTTTACGTGTGTATGTAACCTGAAAGTCGCCAGGTTCGCCCTCTATCTTTTCTAGTTCGCAGTAGGCAAGTATTTCTATGTTCGGGTGCTGGTCAGCCTCCACGAGTTTCGGCGAAAGAATGCACATCGAGCAGTCGTTTGTCGGGAACGTCTTGTCGAGCATCGCCATAATGCCGCCGATTGATGGAGACTTATCGAGTATGTAAGCACGAAAGCCCGATTCAGCGAGATCGAGCGCCGCCTGTATGCCTCCAATTCCTCCACCTATTACAAGAACTGAACCTTTCATTTTTTCCTATCTCTCCAGAGAACGGTCGAATTCCGCCCTGCGCAGCAGCCGGACATATTTCTCGTCAACAATCCTTTGTATCTCTTCAATTTCATCGGGACCAAGGTGCCTGAAGCGTCCCTGGTGCTTAAGATATTCTTTTACCGGCTTTCGCTTCTCCATGACTACGTTCATTTTGAGCCTGCCCTCGATGATCTCGTATAAAGGAAAAACGCCTGTTTCAACGGCGAGCCGCCCAATCTCCACTGTGAGGTGGCTTTCGTGTCTCCATCCCGTGGGACATGGCGAAAGCACGTGAAGGTAAGATGGTCCTTCGGTATTGAAAGCCTTTGCGGCTTTCGCCAGAAGGTCCATAGGGTAACTGGGGCAGCAGGTTGCCACGTACGGGATGTCATGAGCGGCCGCTATCATTGGCATATCCTTCTTTGGTGTTGTCTGACCGATGGATTCCTTACCCGCAGGACTCGTGGTGGTGCTCGCTCCGTAAGGAGTAGCGGAAGAACGCTGGATACCTGTGTTCATGTAGGCCTCGTTGTCGGTGCAGATGTATGTGAAATCGTGTCGTCTTTCGAACGCTCCCGAAAGCGCCTGCAGTCCAATATCGGCTGTTCCTCCGTCACCGGCAAGGGCGATGATGTTGATTTTTCTGTCGTGATATCTCCCGCGTTTTTTAAGGATCTTTATCGCGGCTTCTACACCGGATGCGACTGCGGCAGCGTTTTCGAAAGCAACATGTATCCATGGAACGCGCCAGGCTGTCTCGGGGTAGGGACTGGAGATTATTTCCACGCAGCCCGTTGCGCTGCAGACTATTGTGTCAGGACCGGCGGCTTTTAAAATCTGCCTGATAGCGAGCGCCTCACCGCATCCCTGACAGCCACGGTTGCCCTCGGCAAACAGTTCACGCGGGGAGATGAGCCTTGGTATGAAACCCGGGTGCTGCTTCTCCTGCGGCATCTATTCCCTCACTCCAATCATCCGGTATTCTTCTCCTCCTCCGCCTTCTTCCAGCATTTTCTTTGTCTCTTTAACAATTGTGAAGAAGTCTTCTATTGTGATGTCCCTTCCCCCCAGCCCGGCTATGAATCCCGCTATAAACGGCTTTTCTTCGAGGTTATACATTGCAGACTTGAGTTCAGAGCACATTGGACCGCCCTGACCGCCGAACGATAGGCATCTATCAACCGCCGCCACTGCTTTAACGCCCGCCACCGCCTTTTTCATGTCTTCAAATGGATACGGTCTCCAGAGTCTGGTTCTTATAAGCCCTACCTTTTCTCCTTTTTCTCTCAACATATCAACGGCAATTCTCGCGGTGCCCGCAGTGGAGCCGGCGATGTGGATGAGAATCTCGGCGTCCTCCGTGCGGTATGACTCAACAGGATGATATTCCCTTCCGAACATGTCGCGAAACTCATTCCAGATTTCTCTTATCACCTTATAAGATTCGACTAGAGCCACATTCTGTTGCTTTTTGATTTCTGTGTAAATTTCAGGAAATCCGACGGGACCTATTGATATGGGCTTGTCCGGGTCAAGCTGAATAACGGGTTTGAAAGGAGGGAGAAACCTGTCTACGTCCTCCTGTGATTCAATCTCGAGAGGCTCAATGACATGCGAGAGGGTAAACCCATCGATATTCACTACCACCGGCAGGGAAACCCTTTCATCCTCCGCAATCCGAAATGCCTGTATGGTCAAATCGAAAGCATCCTGTCCAGTTTCAGCGAAAAGCTGAATCCAGCCGGAATCCCTTTCTGCCATGATGTCGGAATGGTCTCCCCAGATGGACAGTGGCGCGCTCATCGCCCTGTTGGCAACCGCCATTACCACGGGAAGCCTCAACCCTGACGCAATATAAAGCATTTCGTGCATGAGAGCTAACCCTTGAGCAGCGGTCGCGGTAAAAGAGCGCGCGCCTGCTGCCGCCGCGCCAATGCATGCGCTCATTGCGGAGTGTTCGGACTCAACCATGATGAATTTTGCATCGAGCTCCCCGTCTGCGACCATTCGGGCGAGTTCCTCTACAATGTGAGTTTGCGGTGTAATCGGGTAGGCGGCGATAACTTCTGCCCTTGACAGTTTCACAGCCTCGCTTATGGCAATGGAGACTTCCATGCCTGTTCTGATGCCCATTAGTGCTCCTCCGGTATCATTCTTATCGCGCTTTTCTTGCATTCATGTGCGCATATTCCGCATCCCTTGCAATGGTAAAGGTCAACTTCGTAATAACCATCTTCGCCCATGAAAAGCGCTGCGTCCGGACATATTATCCAGCAGAAACCACATTTGTCGCATTTTGAATCATCCCGGACGGGCCGCATCGTTTTCCAGTCTCCAGTATTATGGTATGTGCAGCTTCCCGGTTTCGAGATTACCGCTGCGAGGGGATATTCTTTCCATCCCGGTTTCTTCTCTGTCATTCTCACTGCTCCTTAAGTACCGATTCCTCGTAAGCTCTTCTCATCGCACGTATATTCGAATCTGCGACAGATGGAAATCTGCTCGATATCTGGTTTTCTAACGATTCGAGAGAAACGATGCCAGTTGCCCGCGCCAGCGCCCCGAGCATCGTTGTGTTGGTCACGGGCCTGCCGATTTCTTCCATAGATATCTTTGTGGCGTCAACAACAGCCACGCGGTTTTTACCGGAAAAATCTCTAAATATTTCCTCGACGCTTTTGTGAGTGTTTATCACAAGAAGCCCATTTTCTTTCAATCCCTGGGCGACATCAACGGCAGCAATAACGGTTGGATCAAGAACTACAACAATGTCCGGTTGCGTTATGCCTGTTCTTAAATATATATAATCGTTATTGATTCTTGTGAAAGCCATGACAGGTGCGCCCCGTCTTTCCGGGCCGAAACTCGGAAAAGCCTGTGCCGCCTTGCCTTCTTCAATAGCGGCAAGCGCAAGCATCTCCGCCGATGCCACCGCTCCTTGTCCTCCTCTGCCGTGCCACCTTATTTCGATCATCTCTTAACGCAGACCTCCAGGTATCTCATGAAAAAAACCTTGACAGGAAATCGCCAGCAGGAACCCTGTGGTATTCGAACCCTAAATCATTCGGAACAGCCCCGCATGCGAGAGCAAGAAGCTGACAGAAATGGAAAACGGGAAGATCAAAGACTTTTTTGGTTTTCCGCTTTATCTCGATCTGACCCAGATCCAGTTGCTCGAAGCATGCCGGGCAGAGAACAACAATGCAATCGGCGCCGGCTTCTTTTATTGACTCGAGTTTTGCAGAGGCTATATCAAGCGATTTTTCCCTATCCAAGAGAGCCCTTCCGCAGCAATCAGTATAACCGCGATACAGAGTGGGTGTTGCCCCAATGGAGTCGATGATTTGCTCAAGAATTGAAGGCTCGAACGGGTTGTCAAATTCCATAATCTCGGCTGGTCTGAGGAGGTGACATCCGTGATGTATGGCGATATTTGCTCCTTCGGGGCGTTTCTTTATGGATTTAGAGATAAGCGGCTCCCAAAGTTCAGAAATGAGATGAGCAACGTGCAGTATTCGTAGTGTGCCTGGTTCGGGTAGACCTGTGGATTTTATGCGCGAAATAATTTCCTTCGTCGCTTCACCGTTAATGGATATGATGCGCTGGGCTTCTTTGAGAGTTGAATAGCATCCGTTGCAAAGGGTGACCACGTCACGGCTGTGCTTCTCAGCGACGCATAAATTCCATGTGGCGATAGTAAGCCACTCGGCCAGCCCAGCTCCCTTCACATTCCACGGTTCCGGGCAACACGTAAAACCTTCTGCGTCGATAATACCCAGGCCAGCCGCATTGAAGAAAAAGCGCGCTGCTTTTTCGATTTGAGGATACCGCAATGGAATCATGCAACCAGGAAATAGCGTGAGTTCTATTTGCGCCAAACTATCCCCCCAGAATCTTTTTCAGCGAGCCCTCTTCAGGAAGGCTGATCTTGGGTACACCAAGCTGCTCCCTGCGTTTCTTCATGGAATCAGAAAGTGCTGTTATCGTGCCGCTTGTAATGACTGATTCTCTTAAAGCGGAAATCTGTTCGGGTGCGTTGCCCAGCTGAAAAGCGAGGTTTTTCAAGGCTGTCACAACTTCTATGGGTCGTGTGCCCTGAGGGCAGCGCTCATAGCAGTTATAGCAAGTAGCGCACTGCCATATCACCGAGTTTTTTCCAGTAAGTTCATCCGCAACACCGAGCAGGGTTGAAAGTACTATTTCCCTCGGGTTGAATTCGCTGAACCTCAGCGCAGCCGGGCATTCCTGCACGCATGCGCTGCACTGGTAGCAGTAGTTGAGGTTTCCAGCACTTTCAATTCCGGTCAATTGTTTAGCGAAATCAGGGTTGACCTTTGCCAAAGCGGCAGCCTCCCTAAAAGATATTCAAACGGTGTCTTACAATTTTGTGAGATTATATTTAATGTCCTGGTAAAAAGTAAATGTCAATAAGTAACTTTTCTTGCCGCGCCTGCTTTCGACTTATTTTGGAATTAAATATTTCATAATCAAAGACCAAGTGATGGTAACTTCTCTATGAAGTTACGGGCGCGTGAACAATGAGCTAAAAGCTTTTCCTATAGAGAAGCGTAAGCGAATTGTTTCATACCTCTCGCTCGCAAGCTTCAAGTTCGCTCATGATTCTCTCAAGGATTTTCTTTCTCCTCTGAACCTCGGAGATCTTCTGTTCAATTTCGGTCATTTCCGGATCAAAAACGCAGGAGCCGAAACTGCAATCTATGCCGGTAAGAACCTGTATCTTATCGGCGAGTACGCGAGTTTGCTCCTCAAGTTTTTCAAGTTCTTCCTTAAGGATCTTTTCTTTTTCTTCTTGCATTCTTCCTCCCTGTTTCTATGGTTGTTAGGTTCACCGGCGTTTAATCAAAGCATGATATATCGGAGCACGATAAAAGCAGACGGATCCGCTTGATCCATTGTTATTCATTGTTTATCAAAAGCCCGAATTTCTCAATGTTAGCGTCGGCAATTGCCTGAATTTCTTTAATTAGATCTTTGCCCTTTGAGTCTTTTAGTATATGCGAAAATCTCTTTTGGAGCATTAGATACTGATCAACTTTCACGTGCTCGTCTTTTTTAATTTTGCGAACGCTCACCATGTTTCCTTCCTCAATTTCATAAAGAGGCATGAGCCCGCAATTAACGGCCGCGCGCGCAACCCTTATCGTCATATGGCTTTCTATACCCCAACCGGGAACACACGGGCAGTGTATCTGGATGTATTTGGGTCCGGTGAAAGTTAAAGCTCTCTTCACTTTGCGAGAAATATCCTGGGGGTAGGCGACAGATGCGGTTGCCACGTAGAGCGCGCCGTGATCAACTGCTATGGCGGGAAGGTCCTTCTTCCTCGTTAAGTTTCCATAAGAAACTGACCCTGACGGACTCGTTGTTGTGTGAGCGTAAAGAGGCGTCAGGCCTGATCTCTGGAAGCCAGTATTTGAGTAAACCTCTGTGTCATAACATATATAGAGAATGTCGTGACCGCGCTCAAGCATCCCGGATAGCGCGCCCATTCCGATATCCGCTGTGCCCCCATCCCCGGCCTGCGCGATAACTTTTGCTTCTTTTTCTCTCCCCAGAGCTTTTAGCGCGACTTCTATCCCGGAGGCCACGCTTGCGGCGTTCTCGAAGAGAGAATGAATCCAGGGAACCCGCCATGCTGACCTCGGGAATCTCGTCGTGAAGACCTCGAGACAGCCAGTGGCATTCGCTATGATGACGTCCGGGCCCGCTGCCTCTGTCACAGTCCTCGCGGCGAGCGCTTCGCCACATCCCGCACACGCTGTATGCCCGTATGCAAGTAGTCTCGATTCGACCTCTTCGACTGCCATTTTAAAACTCTCCTTCTTTGGGGTCGACGCATACATCACTTCCGGCGCATCCGGAGTAGTCCTCCGGTTGCCAGTGGGCAGCGGCAAGGATTTTTCTGTCAATACCGACCAGCTCAACCCTGCAGGCGTCGTTTTCAAAAAGACTTGTCGCGATATACCGGATGTCTTCTTCCCGAACGTCACGTCCACCGAGTCCTACAACAAAGCTCGAAATGTTTGGTGTTTTTGCTGCTCCGCAAAACGCGGACCTTATTTCGGAGCACAATATACCTTCAAGTCCCAGGGAAATATCTTTTTCAATCACCGCGACAGCCCTTGCATTGCAGAGGAAATCGTAAAACGCATGTCTGGGGAAAGGCCTTGTTGTTCTCACTTTCAAAATGCCCACGGGCAAACCTTCATCCCTGAGCTGGTCAACAACGTCTTTCATTGTTCCCAAAACGGAACCAAGTGAAACCAGGATTATCTCGGCGTCTTCAATTCTGTAGGGATCGAGGAGGCCTCCTTGGTGACGGCCGGTCTTTGCCTCGAATTCATCAGATACGTCCTGAATGACATGATGCGCATTCCTCATCGCGTTATGCAGAAGCAGCCTTATTTCCATGTATGCGTCCGGTCCCGCCATTGCACCAAGGGTTACAGGGTCTTTAGGTGTCAGGTAGAAGGCTGGGTTGTAGGGAGGAAGAAATTCATCAACTTCATCCTGTGAAGGGATATCCACG
>JACVIW010000070.1 GCA_015711695.1 Candidatus Geohydrothermomicrobium daggyaiense | reverse complement strand
ACATTACAATCTGGTCTCCTTCGGGGAAGGCGGTCCTGGAGTTCGAGTTTCCCACTCTTGTTCTTGACAAGCCCCGGTTTATTAAAAGGCTTGCCGGATACGCCATGGAAGCGGGAGCTGAGATCCTCCAGGAGACGGTTTTTAAGGGAATGATTCACGAAAGGGGAATTCCATCAGTTGTAATTGCTGTCAGAAAAAGCGAACGGAGCTCTGAAGAAATCCATATAAAGGGAAAGATTCTTATAGACGCCTCCGGCATAGATGGAGCCTTGAGGTGCGCGATGCCATACTCTCCGTGGTTTGAGAATGACAGGATAATGGCAAAAGACACAATTTTTGTATACATGGAGACGTGGGAGGATGCTAGCGGAAGGCTCAATCCCGGAATAAACAGTTTCATCCACTATCAGGCATGGTGCGCGCCCGGTCCCGGGAAGACGACAATCGTGGGTATAGGGATGGCTGGAAGTGGCGATTTGGCGAGAGAAAGACATAAAAGGTTTGTCGACAAGGTCGGGATAAAGGGGAGTGTTATTTCAAGCACGAGCGGAAGAATTCCCTACAGAAGGCCGCCGTTTTCGCTTGTTGATAACGGGGTTATGGTGGTGGGGGATGCCGCTTTCCAGAACAAGCCTTTTTCAGGTGAAGGTGTTACCTCTTCCTTTACCGCTTGCAGGATCGCTGCGCAGGTAGCCTCACGGGCGCTTGATAAAGATGACGTCACCCGCGAAATGCTCTGGGATTATAACAGGCTTTACTTCTCGGATCAAGGCGCGAAATTCGCGCAGATTATGGCAACTCTGCCAGCAATGATGAAGTCGTCGGAGAGTGAAATGAATTACCTTCTTGGCATGCCAGGGTTCATGAGCGCCGAGTCATCCGTCGCGCTTCAGCGCGACTATGAGATGGGAGGTGGTTCTTTGAGTGCTGACGCGCTCATGTATCTTGCGCGCGGTGCTGCTTCAGGGAAGACTCGCTTAAGATTGCTGGGAGAGATTGGATTTGCTGTAGCGCTTGGATTCCTGTTGAGGAAGCATTATGAGAACTATCCCGATCACCCCGTTGGTTTTGTCTCATGGAAGAAAAGAGCACAAGCTTTGTGGTGCCACCTAGACTCAGTCCGCTATTCTTACTTCGCTAACGCTCCGCTAACTTGAGGATGATCAGTCAGGGCAAGTCTGCGCATTCGAAGTCGATTTCTTGCAAAGCGGTGAGAGGATTTATCTCCTTCACCGAATACCTGGAGACTGAAATTACAAAGAGGAATGAATAATTTCCGTAAATCAGAAAGTTAATTTTTGCGATGAAACGTCTTTCTGGTTTTCATTGCTACGAATCACTTGATGTTTTCGCTATACTGAAGATAATCTTAATTGTACGTGTATGGGGGTATAGCTCAGTAGGGAGAGCGCGGGCTTTGCACGCCCGAGGCCGGCGGTTCGATCCCGCCTACCTCCACCACTTTTTCATATAAACAAACGTGTCGGCTGTATGCCGAACAGCTCTGGGGATTCTTATGTTCACTGAGGATCAAGCACCTCGACAGTGAATCCTTTCCTGTCAATTGTCGTTTCAATGATTCGTATTCCCCCGCGCACTTATCAGCGGCTTGGAGGTTCTCTATGTCCTCTTTGAAATTCTTGATTCTTTCGGGATCATCGGGGAGAAGGACTGTCATGGAACTACCGCTCCCACCCGTACCATTCACTTTCCAGCCAAGAGCCCCGCTTCTCTTTGCGATCCCCAGAATGAGGTCTGCTTTCTCAGGAATAAGGTCGGGATGAAGACTTCTCTGTGCTTCGTTGTTTTCGATCATCACGGATCCGTAAGTCCGGAGGTCCCCACGAAGAAGCGCCTGCAATACCTTAGAGGCTGTGTTTCTAAGAGTCTCAAGTTCACGGTATTCCATGCTTCTCGATTTAAAGTCTTCTATCACACGGCGGTGGACTTCGCTTGATTGATGCGCTTGCCGAGAAAAACCAGAGCGAGCATTCGGCTTAATTTTTCGATGAGTTCTTCACCAAGGTTCACGCGGCTTATCCTTGCGGCAGGGTAGCGGGGTATTTCTACGAAACATATTCCACCGTAGGATGCGCATATCTGGTCCTGAGTACTTGACTCAAGACCTAAAACCTCCGTTTCTATCCTGTGCGCCTCCTTCCACAGGGTTGCGGGAAAAAATCGTCTCCCTTGAGAAGCTTCAGAGTGCCAAGGAGGGCAACATCGAGGGAGGCCGAGGTTCCGGTGCCGGCACCCGGGGAAATATCCGAACGAACCGATATCTCCATGTCAACAGTTTCTGGAACGCCCTCTGAGAAAATCACCGCTTCGATTAGCGGGTTGTGTTCAAAAGCGGGTGTGTCCAAATCGATCAGGAAGGATTCTTCTGTGTTCTCTATCGTCACGAATACTCTCTCCGTTGATGCGCCTTTACGCTCTCTTGTTAAAAGAGCGCACTCAAGCCTGGCTGAATTGAAACAGATAGCACGTAACCAGAAATGGCAAACCAGGCATCGGTCCAGCCGCCGAGGTCGTTAACTATCGCTGGTGCAACTCCTCTCAGGATTTTCACCTTTCAAAGGCTCCACATCTGTTCTTAAACGGGCGCCTGGCTCAGGTTTTCTCCCCGGCAGTTCGGTTAGAAGCATCCCGGCAAATATGAGGGCGCAACCAAGCCAGCCTCTTGCGGAAAGTCTCTCCCCCAGCAAAAGCATACCGAATCCCACCGAGAAAACCGGTTCCATTATGAGAACCATTGCTGTTTTCACAGGGGACAGGACGCGCTGTGCGTATCCCTGTATGTAGAACGCAACAGCCGAGGCGAAAATGCCGCAGATAATGATGGAAACCCATGTTATCTGCGTATTCGGAATCCTGAGGTCCTCGAATATAGAAGCGCTTATTACGCTGCAAATCGCAAGTATCCACATCTGGATAATGGTCAAAACCACAAGGTCATGTTTTTTTACATATCTGTCCAGAAGTATTATGTGGACCGAATAGCTGAAAGCGCAGGCAAGGACCAACACGTCGCCCGCTCTTATTCGAAATCCATTTTGAATGGAGAGGAAGCCCAGACCGATAAGCGCTATGATTACCGAGAACACCGATTTCATATCCGGTCTTTGCTTTAAGAAAAGAAAGGTCAGTACTGGAACGAACACTATGAATAAACCGGTGATGAAACCAGCATTCCCGGCGGTAGTATATTTCAGCCCGATGGTCTGGAAGGCGTATGAGGCATAAAGGATAACCCCAAGGATGACACCCGCCTGCGCTGTCTTCGGATAAGCCTTTTTCAGATTTGCAGCACCTGCGGCTGTAATTGAGACAGACGCAAGAATGAATCGCCATGACATGAAAGTGAAAGGTCCGAGGGAATCGAGGCTCATTTTCACGAGAGAAAAGGTGAGTCCCCAGACCACAGTGACAGTTATAAGCAGAAGCTGGGCGATATTTTTCTTCTTTCTCAATTAATTCTCCGTTCTCTTAACCATCCTCGCTTTTCATGTGCATTTTCAGGTGTCTTTCAGCACTCTTTAATCCCGGGGTTAAAAGTATACAGGAGTGTTCATGCGAGCAAGGCCGTCACATTAAGCGAGCTTCATAAATTTAAGTGTTAATTTTTTTCGAATCAAGCGTTCTGTACTGGTACCCTTCTTTTTTGGAGGATGATATACAAAGGCGTTTCTATTTTGGGAAATTCAAAATATTCGAGCTGCGTAACTGAGGCTCAAGATTCAGCAGTTTGCGTAAGTTAACCTTACGGTTGATGTTTTTGGTCCCACTTTCAAGCTAATACTGCTCTCGGCAGGGTGAGAGCGAAATCGTAATCTTGTCCACTATCGTGCACCGCATTTATTCCGATAACGATTTTGAGGACAAATACTTGTCCTAAGGAGATTATCGGAAGAGGCGAAATCGAATGAGAAAACATACCGTTTATTTCCCGGTAAAAAATATTAAGAAAGCGAGAGGGGCTGAAGGTTTTAATCTTCTGGAATTGATGCTAACCATACTTGTTCTTGCGATCCTTGTCGGGATATGCGTGCCTGTTTTCATTGGCAGGGCTAAAAGTGCCGACAAAACCACCGCAATAGCAAACCTGAGAATAGGGGAAAATTGTTATGACTCAATCTGGTATTCCAGGCTTGCCACGCAGGGAAAGGATGCGTACCGCGATTATGATCCGCCTGAAGCGCTGAAGAACAGGCCTGAATACCAGGCGAACGGATGGGTGCTGGTGGATGGATATTATATGAGTCTTGAGGAGCCAAAAATAGGATGGGCGGATCTTGAGGTCAGTGAAGGTTCTGAGCCTGTTGCCAGCGCTGAAATACAAGGGCTTGGAATAGCTGCTGCGCCGGAAGGGTTCAGGATAAAAGCCATTTGGCTGGCAGGGGCGAGAATTGATAAAGGGGTAGAGGATACGACGAACTGGGCGCTCCTGGCACATAAAATTGGAGTAGTTACAGATTATTATTGGGAAGACGGTTGGAAACCGAACCCGGATAATAAGTACGTGACTCTCATCGTGCTTGAGAAGTCCGGAACGGCCCACTATGTGGTTCTCAACATCGGTAGAGTTATAGCACGCGGCAATTTTCAATGGGAAAATGGACGAGGTAATCCTGGAAACGGGACTGAAGAAGGCTCCTCGCCAGTCGAAGAACCGTCCCAACCTCCGGAAGGGGACAACGGCGACGATGGCTCCGAAGGGGATAATCCGGTGATAACCCCACCGCTCCCCGATAACCCTGTTGATCCCGGAAATCCGGGTACTCCTGGTGAACCGATCCCTCCTGAAGAACCAGGTGAGCCAGGGGAACCGGAACAACCTGAGCAGCCGCCGGCGGCATTCACAGTCACGATAGTAAGGGTTGAGCCAGAAACGCTCAATCTTTCAAGCCAGGGTTTGTTTACGGTTTATATATCCTTCCCAGAGGGAAGGCACGTTTCAGACACGGACATGACCTCGCTCAGATGCTCCGGTGCTGTCGGTATTGAATGTAACGTCGCGTCCAGTATGCTCGTGGTCAAATTTTACCGACAGGACCTTGTTGATGTTCCCACGGGCAACAACGTGGTCATAACTGTGACAGGAAGGCTAAACGACGGAACCCCATTTGTTGGGTACGACACGATAAGGGTAATAAGGAATAAATAAAACTTGGATCCAGGACGGCGGGATCTAGGGTGTTCTCCGGGAAAACGAAGAACCCGGGGAGAAGGTGAAAGCGGCATCGCTTTGGTGGTGCCGCTCTTACTTTCAACGTCTTTGTCCTTATTTGCAGGATATTTCCGCGCTAATTCTTGCATTTCAGAAGTTTACCGGCTGTGGATCGGGCAAATCAAAAGCGGCTAATTATCTTTATATAGGTAGGATAGTAGTGGTTGGCATGATAAATGTGATTCGCATTTCAATGAATACTCGCTTGCTCGAAGAAGAGCGCGTGATAGTCAAGAAGGCAGGCTTTCGGGATCCGTTTGAGCAAAGAAAGAGCTTTTATTGCAGGATAACAACAGAACTCCGCTTTCATTTCGCGCATCGATTTCGTTAAATGCTATTATTTCTTAGTCAGCATTTCCTTGAGATTTGAGTGTTTTTTATTATAAGCAGGAGCCAGATACGATCAGGATACGCTTTGGCTGGAGGCGGTCATGGGATTTGAAAGGCACTTTAACAGAAAAAATCTCGAGGAGGTTTTCCCTGAGGGCTTTCATCTTCCTGAAGATTTCCTGTTTGGTGTTGCCAGTTCCGGTTTTCAGGTCGAGGGTGGTTTCAATGGCCCTGGAGAGCCACTCAATAACTGGGCGGAACTTGAGCGATCCGGCAAGGTTGAAAGATCCGGTGAGGGGATACTTTTCTGGGACGAGTATGAAGAGGATGTGAAGGCTGCAAGCAGTATAGGACTGAACGCATTCAGAATGGGTGTTGAGTGGTCGAGAATCCAACCCTCTTCGCTTATGCGCACCAGCAATGTTCCTCCATTTGATCAGGATGCCATTGATCATTACGCAGAAATCGTGGCCTGTGTAATGAAACACGGAATGGAACCTGTTATAACTCTCCATCATTTTACGCATCCTATCTGGGCAGGGGTGGATTTCTGGCTCGATGATGATAAAATGCCGCTTTTTGAAAAGTACGTTGAGACGATTGCGGACCGGCTCAATACCGTTCTAATAGAAAAGCACCAGCTGCATCCGATAAGGTACTGGATCACATTGAATGAGCCAAACGCTTTTGCGCTCGGGACATATCTTGTTGGCGGGATGCCTCATAAGAAGCGGGGAATCAGATGGGCTGGAAAAGCATGGGGAAACATGATTGACGCTCATTCGCGCGCGTACGACATACTGCACAGCGTTTACCGAGACCGCGGTTGGGATGAGCCGAAAGTCAGCTGCAATACAACCCAGCAATCTATTTACTATCTCGAAAAAGTTATGGTGGACATTTTGAACGCGAGGATTAATGGAGTTGAGAGAGGGGAATTGAAGGAATATCTTAAGGAAGGAAAACGGAAATGGGATGAGGAAATCTCAAAATGCGAGCAGATGCGCAAAGCGCCTGCGGTAACTGTTCTCATGGAAAAGGTTCTTGAAAAGACAAGCGAGTTCTTTTTCGATCTTTCTGATTTCGAAAACGGGATAAACGCGATTTACTCCTCGCCTGAACCAAGAAAACTCGACTTTCTCTCGGTTGATTTTTATGATCCCTTTTTCAGACACATGGTGAGGCTACCATCGATTGACGATATCAAAGAAAAACGCGCGAACCTCCATGCTGAGCACTGGCAGTGGGTACTGAACCCTACCGCGTTATATCACTTCCTTAAGGCTGAATGCATAAACGCAGCAGACCTGCCCATAGTGATTCTTGAGAACGGTATGGCTTATAAGGTTCACGATGGAAAAGTCTCAGCGAGGGAAGATGGTGCGACAAGGGACAAATTTCTCCAGTGTTTCATATTCGAGGCTATGAGAGCGCTTAAAGATGGAGTACCTTTAAAAGGATATTTTTACTGGACTCTCACGGACAATTATGAGTGGGGATCCTACGAGCCGCGTTTCGGTTTGTACACTGTCGATAGATCGCAGGGCGTAGTGCGGCGGTCGGTTGATGCTTGGGGAGTTGATGCCGGCTTGGTCTATTCTGATATTGTCGGGGCATTGAGATCCGGTGACAGAGAACGGATCTTCGAAGTTTTCACAAGAGATTATTGGTAAGCATATATCCGTTCAGTGGTTAAGGACGGGTGCTCATGGATGAGGAGATCTCAGGTTTACCGGGAGTTACGCGAGAAATATTTCGCGAGTTCATAGAGAGGATGATTAAGTATTATGTTTCGGAGGCAAAGGACATCATAGCGACGACTTTCAGGGGTAAGAATCGCTTTTTTACCTATGAAATAACTGACCTCGGCATATCTTTTCAGGCGGAAGTCACCGATAATGGGGATTGCGTAATTCACTGGGAGCCTGTTTACGAATCTGGTATGAGATACATTGCCGACGCGCTCACTTTCGATGACATGATGACCACGAGAGTTCCTCCCGGTGTGGCTTTCCTTCAAAAGCGTGTCAATATAGTGGGTTCGCTCAGAGATACTATAAGATTTCTTGCAGTTGTGCCTTACTCGCAAAAAGCTTATATAAGGGTTAGTGGAGAGATTATCCAGAAGTACGGTCCTGACCAGCTGGCGAGTGATTATCCAGTTCCCGAAGATTATTTTGAGAGGCTCGGGTGAAAGAAAAACGTGTTTTTCTTACCATCACTTTCGCGGAGATAAAGGGCTCAAAATCCGAGCTAAGGGATCAAGGTAAATTTCGCACCTGTGCCGAAGATGACTTTTTTTTCGATAGGTTCTGGCAGAACAAGCCTTTTTGGGGAAAATTCTGAAAACTCAGAAACAATTTTTAGAATTTTTAGGAACGCTTTCCTGGGACGGTACTGAACGCTAGGAAATCCAAAAAAGTATCCAGGTGTCATGGGTTATCTACCCTATTTAGCGGAACTTCCAAATGTATCCGATTTCTTTTACATCCCTAACCCTGCTTTCGGCCTCAGGTTCATTCAAAAATTACTTGATTGTCCGATAGATGTGCTGGAATACCCCACCCAGAAGGAGTATGAGCGCGCTCTTGAGATAGGATATGCTGTGGTTGGTATATCCTTTATGACTTTTAGGACAGAAGAAGCTTTTAACATACCACGCAAAGTCAGGGAATATTGCGTAAGGTAAGTCTGGGGAGGTGGATACATGTCGACTCCGCTGGGTTTGCAAGGTGTTTCGATAGGCTCATGCGTGGTCGTAGCGAATGTCAGACCAGCTTTTTGCTTACGGGAAACCCGTTTGTAAAAAAGCAACAGGTATTGATAATGGAAGCAATGGAAGCGAAAGTTGTTTTCTACCGGTTTAGGATTGGATACTGATTTCGATCATGGGATGCAATATGGGCTGCATTTTATCTCGTGCGACTACCCGTATTCCGGGGAGGGTTAAGCTTGATATCGCCAAAATAGAGAGAATGCTTGACGCTAATGGGAAAAATAGTGTTGCCAGTGTCCTCATCTATGACGACAATTTCTCAGTTAACAGCGAACATACCAGTAGGGTCATTTACCTCCTTCAGGAAAGGGAAATGCCTTTCTTGTTTGAGTGCATGGTGGACAATATTAAGCAAAGGGTGGAAGAACTTGACAGTAAGGGACTTTTCGGTATCTGCGTAAGCGTGGAGTCGCTAGGGCAAAGCGATATTGATTCATCAAGAAAAAAGGAAACAAACAGGGAACTTCTGTCCTGCATTAAGAAGCTGAACACTAATGAAATATGGTTCATGACTACATATATGCTGGGCTGGGAGAGGGATAAGCCTGAAAGCATTAAGCGCGATCTCGAGCGAATAGAATCCCTTAATATACAGTACCTCCCGGCAATGATAATCACGCTCTTTCCTGGAACGCTCACTGCAAAGAATGGCAGAATCGTATCACGGATAGGGAATGGCCGCATTATGACCATCACAATCTTGTTTTCAAACACCATAATCTCACGCCCGAAGACGCTTTTAGTGCGCTTGCTAGGTGTTATGAGATGCTCAATACACGGGCTGCCATTTCAGCCCGGATACCTGGGAAAAGAAGTTCGGTCGCAGAGTCGCCGGTTAGGTGTGAGGGGCAAGAGTTTCGAATTGTTCCGGACGCCGGGTAGAAACGACACGTTTGGCTGTTGCACTGGGTTTTTAAAAGTGTCATTGCGATTTCATGGTTAATGGATACATCAGATAAGACTAACGTTTATCAAACCGAACTTAAGTTACTTGAGGAACCCGAATATGGCTCTTGGTACTGGAAGACCCGTACATACTGAAAGCCCGCTTGCGAGCATTGGGAACCTTCCTGGCGGGAGAATCCTGGCGCAAGTGGGCAATTCATGTGGCACCTGCTCGCTTTCTGCGGTAATGACTTTTTTTGGAACGGCAATTACACCGGAGGAAATCGATAAGGATATCAGGAGGTTTAACATTTATACTTCGCCTGACATGCTTGTTTGGTTTGCGCGAAAAAAAGGCTACGCAAGTGTTTTCCTCAACCAAACGTCGAGGGAAGAACTGATGTATTATCTCGATATAGGCGTTCCTGTTATATTGCTCGTTGATACTCTTCCCGATAAACCTTATAATCCTTTCCATTTCCACTATGTGGTGGCGATCTCATACAGGAAGGTTAACAGTGATTTCAGGCTTGGCATCTACAATCCCTGGGGTTTTCGTGAGGAGATAACAGGCGATGAGCTCGATCGGATATGGCGTCATCTAAGAATAGGTCCGTTTACATGCTGGGATGCTGCTTCTATCCCTGTAGGTCCTTCGGGCACCTTCAACCCCAGAGATCGCCGATCGGGAGCAATGGGCATTAACATGATAGCCCTTTCAGGCTCGCTAGCTGTGAATGGAGTAGCGCACCTCTTCTCA
>JACVIW010000069.1 GCA_015711695.1 Candidatus Geohydrothermomicrobium daggyaiense | reverse complement strand
TAACGCGATAGGGAAAACCGCGTGTCCCGGTTTTATTGACGTTCACTCGCATGCGGACCTTACGTACTTCAGGGCTGACCATCGCCTTCTTCTCGAACCCCTTGTGAGGCAGGGTGTAACGACCTTCGTGGGCGGGAATTGTGGAATGGCCCTTGCCCCGCTCACTGAAGATAACTGGGAGGGGCAAAAGAATTATCTCGAGGTATTCACCCAGATGGAGTTTGACAGGGACGTGCGCTGGAACAGTATGTCCAGTTTCCTTGATTTCCTGGAAAAGGATGGCATAGTGTTGAACACTGCAATGCTTGCACCACACGGGATGATGCGGATTTCGGCTATGGGTCTTTCCCGTTCTCTCGCATCTCCCGATCAGTTATCTAAGATGAAGAACATCCTTGAAGAATGCATGGATGCTGGCGCTTTTGGCCTTTCCACCGGCCTTCAGTATTTCCCTGGGAGCTGCTCGGATACCCGGGAGCTCGTCGAACTCGGCAGGGTTTTAAAGAAGCACGATGGGATATTCGTGAGCCACATGAGATCATACACGAAGAGCACGCTCCCGCTTGCGATTGAGGAAGTCGCCACCGTCGCAAGGGAAAACGATATCAAGGCTCAGATATCGCATATATACACTGTGCCCTGGTTTGGCAGGGCTCACGTGCAGGTGATGAATGCTCTTCGTTTTCTCGCAAATCACTCTGATGTCGCGGTAAAGGTTTTTCCTGAATCCCTTCTTTTGAGCGGCGCAAGTTCCACTCTACAGATCATTGAGGCTTATCGCAAATCAGGGCTTGACATAGGGGCGGACTTAACCCCTGTGACGGGAGGATTTACGCATCTGCTTGCTTTCTATCCTCCCTGGGCGCTCGAAGGTGGCAGGGAAGAGGTGCTGGAGAGACTTGCGGACCCGAATCTCAGGGCGCAGATGAAGAAGGACATAGAGGATGGAGAGCCCCGGTGGGATCACAAAGGTCGGAATGATTGGTCACTCAACATAATCAAACTGCTCGGATGGAGCTCTGTGCGGATAATGGCTGTTCACTCTGAGAAGAACAAGAAATACGAGGGGAGGCGATTCGTTGACATCGCGCGTGAGGAAGGGAAGGATCCGTTTGATTTAATGTGCGATCTTCTTATAGAAGAGGAGGGCAGGGTCCTTGTAATCGCTTCCCTTGGAAAGCCAGATGATGAACTTACCGAGAAGATGAAGATTATACCGGCGCTTCTTGATCCGTCGGTTTCAATCGTGACTGACGCGGTGCTTCTAGGCGTTGGCAAGCCCTCGTTTCTTTTTTACGGGTGCTACCCAAAAATTGTTGGTCGCTACGTGTTCGACATGAATGTGATAAGCCTCGAGGAAGCGATAAGAAGATTTACTTCACTTCCTGCAAAACAGCTGAATATAAGAAAGCGGGGGCTCCTCAAAGAGGGATACTACGCGGACATTCTCCTGCTTGAACCTCAAGAATTCAGGACAGAAGCGAGTTTCGATGATCCGGAGCATTTCCCGGGTGGGCTCGAAATGGTAATGATTAACGGGAAAACCGTTTTGAAAAACGGGCATTATGATCCGGACCTCAAGCCCGGAATGGTTCTGAGGCGCGAGAGTTAAGCGGGAAGTTGAGCTCCATGCAGTGGCTAAAAATATAGCTAAGTGTAACGCTTGTGGTTGCTTCTTGTGTTTCACCTCCTGATGTGATAAAAAGCGGACCCACCTCTGAACTGGTGGGATACAAGAATCACCGCCACGAGAATCGACGGATGGGTCCCGCGCTCCTTAGCTAACTTTCCCGGCCTCGCAGCATTCATCCCCGCCGGGTTCTTTCCCGCTTCGTGGGTCGAACACTAGGTTAGATGCATACCGGCTAATTGGCTGCATGTGCCTAACCCGGATTAAGCATCTTCCTTTGCGCTTTACAAACTTTCCGAATTCAGTGCCTTTTTCTATCTTTTCCTCCGCCGCTTGAATCTCCATCTTCTTTCTTACCCTGTCATGAGCACCATGGCCATCTTTTGAATATACTGTTCATAACGCCTGTAAAGCTTATTAATTGAAATAAAGGGCAAAACTGTCGCTTCTATTGAATATGAGGTATTAGGTACTACCATGAACTTTAGCCTCAATTACTGTATTTCGTGCGCCTGTTCACATTAAATACCTGGTAATAAACTATATCAAAAGGGCCATTTCCCTGGTTGGTTCAGTTTAGAGGCTAAATTTGTCCAGCAATTGGGGATGAAATGGCGAATGAGCTAGAACAGTTGGCTGAAATACTGCTGAAGGAAGGCATTAGGCTTATAAACCAAATCAAGCCTCAAGAAAATTCAGAGTACGAGAACATAAATTGTGACCTGGTTGCCAATGAAGGCAAGGACTGACCTGCTATTATCCGGGACTACTTGGGGAAAGCCTTGTACGCCTGCTTGAGAAAATCAATGAAGGCCTCGCTCTGGACGTCGAAATCCCCCTTTAGGCGCAACATAATCCACCCTGTGTGCTCGGTAGACTTCTTTATGGTTACTGAGCTCCTCAGGCCCATCTTGTCCGCAAACGTGCCTTCTTCATCGAACTCCTCAATCTGTAAGTTCTTGGCTATCTCGGCTTTATCAAACTTGCCGGGGGTAACCAGAATATGCAAGACAAGCGAGTTTGGCCTGGTTTCCACGGCGAGCCAGTTGTAGTTATTCCGCCTGTATGCGATGTACAATTTCTGAGCCCACCTGGGGCCGTCGACCTCGAAGTTGTCCTGGATGATGTCGTCAAGAAGCTCGAACATCTTTCTGGTCTGGGGGCTACACCTTTTCTCAAGATGCCACTCCTTTCCATTTACCAACCAGGGCTGCATTCCGCTTTTGACTGTGGACTTGCCTGTTGAAGTGAACTTACCTACCGGCATTGGGACTATCACTTGTGGCTGCATGAGCAGGCTCTCGCCTTCCTTGAACACTAGCACCTCGATGACCTTGATATCTACGTCGTGGTCCCTGAGCCAGAGGGCCACGCTTCCGAGCTTCTCCTTTACCTCTGAGCCGACGATGATGATGCGCTGGTCGGTATTAAGATCGGGAGGTTCATCTATGCCCGCCTCCGCGCAGAAGGTCTCATACACCTCATTGAAGTTGAAATCATCATCCCCTACTTTCCCGAAATAGTTTTTCGCCTGGCTTTCGAAGTCCTCGTAACTCCACTTTGATATGTAGCTCGCATAGCGCAGAGCCTGCATGTCGACGGGGTCCTTGAGCTTCCCTCTTTTCAACTCGATGACCACAGCGTTCCCTTGTGGGTCGACTCCAAGCAAATCAAGTCTGTCTTTCACTTCGGGAATCAATACCTGCCGCCCGATTATCAGCAAGGGTTCGCCTAATATGAGCGGCTTTTTCTCAATCCAATCCTCCAAGTCTTCCTCGAGCATCTTCTCCTGCTTGAGCTTGGTCTGGGGAAGCTCTTTGGGCCCTTCACCAGTGATTCGCCAAATGGCCATCCTGCCACCTCCTGCATTCCCGCTTTCTCTAGCTTTTCACCAAATCACCACAAATCAGTTCCGCCTGTTCCAGGACGGTCTGGGTGGCTTTCTCCTGCTTGTCGGGCGGGTAGCCGTGCCTGCGCAGTATCCTCTTTATTATAACGCGCATCTTGGCGCGCACGTTCTCTCTTACCGTCCAGTTTATGGTGATGTTCTTCCTCACCGCCTCCACAAGCTCCTGGGCTATCGCCTTCAAGACTTCGTCTCCGAGGATGGCCACGGCGCTGTCGTTGGTCTCAAGCGCTTCGTAGAAGGCAAGCTCCTCTTCGGTTAGCCCGAGTTTCTCTCCCCTGCGTGACGCTTCCCGCATCTGCCTGGCGAGCTCGATCAACTCCTCCAAGACCTGCACGGCCTCGATGGTCCTGTTCTGGCAGGCACGTATCGATCTCTCGAGCAGCCCAGCAAAAGAGCGGGATTGCACCAGGTTCTTTCGCGAGCGCACCTTTATCTCATAGTTGAGCCATTTACGCGATAACTAAACGGCCAGGTTGCGGTGGGGAAGGTTCTTCACTTCCTCCAGAAACTCATCGGAGAGGATTGATATATCCGGCTGGGAAGCCCTGCCGCCTCGAAGACGTCTATTATCTTGTTTAACTTGTCTGGGGCGATAGCCTTGTTCACGAGCCGTTTGGTGTACTCCATCTCCGCTCACGCCTTCTTACGCTCAGCTGTTTTCCTCGAAAGCGCCACTCCTACCGCTTTGAACTGGTGGTATCCTGAAATCTTCTTCGCCAGAACTCCCAGTGGTTGCTCCTCGAAGACTATGAAGTTGCGCATCAACTGCAGCAGACGAATTTTCTCGGAGACGCTTTTGATGAGGATCTCCAGTTTAGGTGAGGTAAGAGGCGCCACGTCGTCTTCCTCGATAGTGCGCCATAGGAAGAATCATTCACGGTAGGAAGTGAAACCCAAACTGGCCTCAAAGCCGTCGGAGATGAAAAGCAGCTCGTTTTAGCGGAACTGCGAGGGAATCTGGACCTTATAAGTTTGCAACTTCCTGAAGGGGGACCAGATATCTGCGGTTGGGTCCAGGGGATTCTTAAGCTCGATCACCGCAATGGGGAGGTTGTTCAGGAAGATGACCACATCTTGCCTTCTGTTGTTATTGTTTTCGATTACGGTGAACTGGTTTACCGCCATGAAGTAGTTGTTCTCGAGATTATCGAAATCAACGAGTCTGGCGTAGCCGTGGGCTATACGGTCCTCTTCCTGGTACACCACGGGTACTCCATCTGTCAGCATATGGAAAAAGTCCGGGTTATTGAGCTCAAGGGAATGATGATATGCGAGGGAAAATCTTCTGATCACGACATCCATGGTGGACCTTGGGATGTTTGGGTTCAGCAAGCGATTGCATCCCTTAGTCGCCTGGCAAGGATAACTTCTTCATTGCTTTCACGTTCGGCAAAGAGCTCACCAGGCGCTATTTCTGGCCAGTTGGAGATTGCGTACCCAAGCTCATCGAACCACGAGAGAGGGGCTTCCTCGACCAAGGATTTGTAGAACGAGATTTTCATGCATGCCCCCTCTCTCATAAGTTGCTCGGAAACTTCCTTTCTTTTGCGCGGTAGGATATCACTAGAGCCCGGAGCGGATAGCGTCAGAGTTGGAGAAGGATATAGATTCTTATTATTGCGCGGAGACGGATATGGACGAGGTAGCCGAGATAGTTAAAAGCTTATACGAAAGGCGAAAAAAAACATCGCCGGGCTGGACTGGAAAGCATAGCTATAGTCCTGCGGTTCTGGCTCGCCGACGTCTGCGCCCGCTGCCGCCTGCCCTGGCTCCTGGGGCAAAAACAGGATGCTGTGCTCGTGGAGATCGTAATATCCTTCGCAGAGGCAGGCTGTCCACAGCTTCACCACGCGCTTTTCTACAACCTAGAAGAGAACACAGTCGGGCTCGCGAGGTTCCTCAAAGCAGTTGTCGAGATCAGCTAGTAAAAGACGGGAGAGGTGCGGCCGTTTCTTAGTCTCTGCCCGTGCTCGCGTCTTTTTAAAGCGCCTGGCGGAAATCGAGGGGTACGCGCGGGATTTGAAAGCCAGCAAATGCCAGGTTCACGCTGAAGAGGTGCTTCTGGTGCGCATAAACGCGACGCGAATTATGCACGCACAGGATAAACACGGTGATCGCTGGGAGCGGCTTTCCAAAAAAGGGCAGCCAGGATTCGGCACCCTCTTTCCGGGCGAAACGGGACGCCCTGCAACAAAAGTTTCTATGTTTTTATTTTTTTATTTTTATGTTTAAAAATATGTTCACGAACAGAATACCAATGTCGGGCACTACCACCTTTTCTCACATGCTCAGGATAATCGTCGCCGCAAGCCCATGGCGCCGCTCGCATGGAAGATGCGGCCGCGACCCCTCATCCTGAGGGCGCCTGGTGTCTGCTCCTGTGCCATTGCATGGCATGCCCAAACCAGCGAGGAGCCACGGCTACGGAGGCCGCATGGTATAGGCAAGACCAGGGTCGCGCGTGCTATATTTCGCCGTGCCAAGCATAGCAGGATATAGCGATGGGAGAAACACCATGCCGGGCCTTAAAGTAAGTAACTTAGCGCAGCCCAGCAAAGCATCCGCTTCGCCTGCATGGAGAAGCGAGGCCAAGCAAAGATGTGTAAAGCCCAACGCGTCCATGCTTTATGGGCACACAGCAAATATAACCCGCTAAGAGGCGTAGGAAATTTGCAGCCATTCGGGGCTGTTCAAAACTGCTAGTCAAAACCGAGATTGTCTTTGCCTTTATATTAATCACAGAAAAACACGGAGATGGATTATGCTTTACTTCGCCCACGGCTCAAACTTGGATCCAGTGCAAATGGAGGAGCGCTGTCCATCGTGTCAATTCAGGTGCTTAGCTCTTCTCCCAGGTTATTGCCTCGCTTTCACTCGATATTCAGAAAGTCGCAGAAGCTGGGTTGCCGACGTTGTGGAGGATGACGCTAGCCAGGGTGTTTGGGGAGTTGTCTATGACATTTCGGAAGAGGACATGAATACGCTCGATTCCTTTGAGGGGTATTATGGCAAGGGTATGAATAACGTCTACGACCGTTGTGACATCAGCATGCTTGTGGACGGAGACAAAAATCGACGTTGAAAGTACTTATCTATGTTGTTGCAAAGAAATCGGACAAGGGGCATTCTCCAAGCGAACACTACTTGCGCCATATTGTCTCAGGGGCTGAGTATTGGGGACTACCCGAAGATTATCTTGAGATGTTGAAAAGTTTATCGAGAGGGCAATGATAGATAAAAAAGACAGGATGGATTTTGAAAAAAGCTCAAGGGATCCGGCATGAGAAACTTAAATGGGTCTTCAAATAAGAATGTCGCAATCCAGGATATAGTTACCGTCCCGATATCTTCTTGTTCAAATAATGCTGCACCCGTGTGGAGAGTTTCTAGCATTGTTTAGTGACGGGAGGGATTGGCAGCGACACAGTATAGCTGCTAAGGCTTGAAATTGAAGCGGTCGCGACATGAAGTGGATTAATACTGTTCCGGTAGGTTCGCCGGTGTTGATGACTGCGTTCCATGAATATCATGCGTTACAGTATGAGTTTAGTAGGTTGCGGATAAGAAATTCAGGTGGTGTGGGGTTGGTGGACCGGCTATGGAACGGATGCTTAGGATCAATCGGAATTCCTGAGGCTTGGGTCTTTTCGTCCTGTAGCCTGAAGGATGAAAAACTCCAGAATCTTTGTTGAAAAAAACAAGAGGGAATAAGGCTTTTAAATGATATGATTGCCGCAAATCGCGAAACCTCTCATAGAGTCAATATAAAATTCCCGGCTGTTCTGAGGTAGGGAAAGGCGGGAGAAAATTATGGTGGCGCATAGGGGATTTGAACCCCTGTTACCGCCTTGAGAGGGCGGCGTCCTGGACCTGACTAGACGAATGCGCCAGCATAAAAAACTATCTGGCTGGGGGAGAAGGATTCGAACCCTCGCTCCTGGATCCAGAGTCCAGTGTCCTACCGCTAGACGATCCCCCAGCACCTATAGAATATTATCGAAAATTATGCATAACAACAAGACCTTTCTGGTTTTATAAGACAGGGGATTTGATTTAAGCGTTCAAAGAGCCCCTGGGTTAGCGCAGTCAAAACTAAATGATACAAGTATGTTTTACCGATCACTATGACGTGAATAATCTGAGACCTGACAATAATAGAAAGCAAACCTATGCTGGGTAATCGGATAGAAGACCCGAAAGTGTCAGAACGCTGCCTGGCCTTATGCTTTATAAATGTCATCAGCTGGGTGAATGAAGTTTTTTCTTCTGTGGGTTCTCACGCGCAGCATAATCACCACTTCGGGAGCAAGCAAAAAACTTAAGACAAGAGGTAGTCCGGTTATGAATAATGGTGCGGAAATGAAAAAAACAGGTTTTGGCTTGAGGTTTTCCGAAAGAATAAGTAAGCTTTCCCTTCCCACAAGCCTCAAAGCATATGCCGCTATCTTCCAGGACCTTTTCGGTGGGCGCTCATAATGTCCACCGATATTCGTGACATGCTGACTCTTTTCTATCTCCCATGGATAGACGCCAAAAGGAAAGGAAGGCCTATCGAGATTTATCTTTCCCCCGCTCGCTTTCATATATGCTGCCCAGATCAGTTCGCTGCAATACCACGAGTCACCGTCTAGCCTTTTGTTAAATATATTCTTGTTATACGGTTTACCAAACTGCTCTATGGCAAACTCCACCGCTCTTTTCCTCACTCGCGCATCCGCTGAAGAAACTCTTAGGTATGTTACCCACTTCATCTGCGGGAAGCTCCACTGCGAAGTGGGGCGGATTGATACAGGCTCGTCTGCCGAGAAGGCTTCAATAACCTCTCCATTGCCGATGTATAGCCCTACATGGCTCCATCTCCCTGGAACGAGGCTCTCATCAATTGCTCCCAGGAGGATATCGCCAGGGATGAGAATAAGTTTAGGGTCAAGGCATGAAGCAGTGTCGAATCTGCTCTCAAAAAATTTGTTTATCTCAACAATTTCCCCGTCTGAATGTGAGAAAACGCTCCAGATATTCCATCTTCGGTTCACCGTGGTGAAAAAGGTCTTGATATGGCGACCGTTTTCAAACAAAATCACTTCTGCGCCTAAATCCTTTGTTTCATCGTGTGTTCGGTTTCCCTTTCGCCGAGACTTTATCACGTGGAAGTAGCAGGTGGATCCTGAAGGAGGAGTCGCGACGATTGATACCTCCCTTCTAGTTCTGGTGATGAATCTACCGAGCCCGGATACGCGGGTATTTTTTCTGTTTATATGGTGAATTCTGTTTATTCCTGAGCAGAATGTCCCACGTAAATCGAGTTCCACATCAGAGCTCCAGCGAAGTGTGACAATCAGTCTTTCTACTTTTGAGGAAGGAGGAAGGGCGGATGCCTTGGTGAATGGGAAGAAAGAGAACGCTAAAACAACCAGGATGAAGCTTCTTGAAATAAACAAATGGATGGGCGACCAGGGATGTGTTTTGGCGTGTACCTTGTGCCTTAAGCGTCTCTTAATCATATGTTGAAGCATAAAGACTTCTTCCCTTAACAAAGTGATCATACCCTGACACCACCGTGAATGCGAATCCTTAAAAAATTAATTTCATGCAATCATCATATCCGAAATCGCAAAATCTTCCAGTTCCTTTCCTTCTTGAAAAACTTCATGCGGTCTTTGCCAGTGATTTTCGCAGGATACCAGTAAAATACCCTCTATAAATTTCGCTCAAGCCATTCCCTTATGAGGATTTCGTTACCCTCAAGACTCGCGTGCCAGGCGCCTGGAGCATAAAGGATTTCTTTTGGTTCCGAGACTTTGCTGTAGAAAGTTTCGATCACATCACGTGGAAATACCTCGATTTCTCCGAAAATGAAAAACTTTGGTATGGGGGGAAGAATGGAGGCAATTTCTTCGGGTGATGGATATGGCTCAACCTTATCACCAAGCCTGACCCCGATCATTCGCAGGAGCATTCTGGAGATTAGTTTTTGTTTGTGCATCCCGGGCAATTCGGGAAGCCGCGGGGGACAGCCAACGCAAACAAGTGCGTCAACCAGGATTGCGTCTGAAGCGCATAAAAGAGCCGCGGCTGCTCCAAGTGAGAAACCCACAATCGCGACTTTTTTGAAATCCCGTTTTCTCACGTCGTCTAAAACTGTTTTCATATCGATGTGAACTCCCGCGAACCCAAGATTGTATACCCCGCCACTTTTCCCGTGTCCCCTGAAGTCGAATGAGACAACGGAAAACTCATCGGATAGGAGCTCGGATAGCGCGACAATGTCTTTGTACATTGAGCCTACACCGAAGGGATGGGCGATAATCACGCATCTTTCTGGATTATTCCCCATTAAGGTGCAGTGGATTGTTACTCCATCTGCGGTGGTGATTTTATAGGATGAGAACTCAATTGCGAGTTTTTTTTTGTTTTTCCTTATGTATATGCCGGCTCTTAAAAGCGCCAGCATCCGCATGGTGTTTTCCCTCTTCATTAATACCCCGATTTTTCAAGCGCGTAGTATAATTCAATCAGATTTACTCCGGTTTCGGAAAAAACTTATA
>JACVIW010000068.1 GCA_015711695.1 Candidatus Geohydrothermomicrobium daggyaiense | reverse complement strand
TTTTTAACCATTCGCCTTAACTCTTCTGCTTTGTCCTCCGGTCTGGTCGGGTTAGCCGCCGCCCACGCTCCCGTTTCAGATGAAGCGTTGTACTTGAGCGATTTTTTATTCCTCATCGGCGGGTAAAACTCTATATGATAATGGTAATAAGGGTAATCATTTCCGTCTGTGGGGGACTGGTGCATGCACATCATGTAAGGGAAGGGGATATCAAAAAGACTGTCGTAAGCACCTGTTATGCATTTTAATGCCAGGGCAAGGCCCTTTTTTTCTTCCGCGTCGAGGTCCGCAATCGAACCGGCATGTCTGTCGAGCAACAGGTGCACCTCGTAGGGGTAATCCCCGAAGGGCGGTACAAATGCAGTAAATCCTCCCCCGCTAAATATTATTCGTTGATCTGATCTTTTCTCACGCCTGAGAAGGTCGCAGAAAAGGCACCGCCCCGTCCTGTTCGCGTAATCCCTTGCTGAATCGATCTCCGTTTTTATTTTTAGAGGAATCCAAGAGTAACCGTAAATCTGCCCATGCGGATGCAGCATTGTCACGCCAACAGCCTCACCGCGGTTTTCGAAGATAAAAACATAATCTATACCTTTTATCCCGCCGATTTCCCTGAATCGCTCTTCCCAGTGGTTAACGAGTTTTTCTATATGGTCCAGTGAAAGTGAGGGCAGGGATACGTTGTGCTCTGGGGAATAAAGCGTGACCTCGCATTTTCCGAAAGCTGGTTTCACCGGAACAATTTCGTCACCCTCGATATCGGGCTCGGGCGGCTCAAGCATAAGAGCAGGAAAATCATTTGGGTAAGCATATACGTCGAAGTCGTCTGGAACTTTTCCCGAACCAGGACAGAAGGGGCAGTAATCAATCTCGCGGTCGGGACGCGCTTGCCTGTGAGAAGCTATTATAACCCAGGTTCTCAGCAAAGGATTCCATCTCAATTCAGCCATATTTTTACTCCATTTTCTAAATATTGTTTAGCGTTTATCCTTGTTTTTTTCAAAGGACAACGATTCTGCAAAGAAAAACGCTTTTCGATCTACCAGATAATTGGTTCCTGGAAACTTAGCGTGATAGTACCTTTAAGGGCACATTCATAATAGCAAAACATCGACAAAGTTGCTCAAATCAACGGTAAGGTAATTTATTTTATCTTAAATATTAATTAGTATGCCTCGTGTATTCTTGGTCTGCTGTTCGCTATTAGATCAAAAGGTGTTAAGCGTTTCCATCGTGCATGCTCTATACCGATAAGATAGAATAACGTCTTAAAGGCGATGAGACCAAGCGGAGGTGAAAGCCAGATGCACGGGTACCACGGAAAGATATTGAAGGTAAATCTATCAAAAGGCGAGACTGAGGTCATGGAACTTACCGAGGAAATATACAGGAAATATCTTGGCGGCAGCGGGCTTGCCGCGAAGCTGTTTTTCGATATGGAGGCCTGGAAAGCAGATCCTTTGAGCCCGGAAAACCCGCTGATGGTCATGCACGGTCCATTATCGGGAACAAATTTACCCGGTTGCTCGAGGCTTGAGGTATGTGCCAGGTCTCCTTTAACAGGTATATGGGGAGAGTCAAGCATGGGTGGGCACGTATCGCCCCAGTTTCGTGCTTCGGGCTATGATGGAATAGTGATTGTGGGCGCGTCGGATAAGCCCGTGTATCTGCTTGTCACTGATGAGAAAGTTGAAATCAGAGACGCGTCGCATCTTTGGGGAAAGGATACCTTCGAGACTGAGGAATTGATCAAAAAGGAAGTAGGTGATAAAAGAGTTCGGGTGATGTCAATAGGTCAAGCGGGGGAAAATCTCGTGAAATACGCTTCAATTGTAAATGACAGGGGGAGCCTCGCTGGGCGTACAGGTATGGGCTGCGTGATGGGTTCCAAAAAACTAAAGGCGATCGCTTTCAGGGGCAAAGCGAAGACCACTATCGCGGATGAGAGAGCATGTAAGGAAGCGGCAGAAAAAGGAAAAATTAACATAAAAACAGGTATACTTGGCGAAGCGCTCAATGCGTTCGGGTCAAATGCGCATATGCAAATGGGGATGGCTATATCGGATGTACCGGTCAAGAATTGGCGGGAGGCGCAGTGGGAAGAAGGGATGGAAAGGCTTTCGGGTGTCGCCGTAGCGGAAAGCATTCTTACCAGGAAGCACTCATGCTTCGCATGTCCGGTGGCTTGCAAAAGAATTGTTAAAGTGGAATCAGGTCCTTACGCGATGGAAGAGGGACCGGGCCTCGAATACGAGGGAGCGGCGGCGCTTGGAACCCTTACGAGAACTGAAAGCCTTGAAGCTGTAACCAAAGCAAACGAGCTTGCTGATAGGTACGGGATGGACTGCATTTCGACTGGCAGCACGATTGCATACGCAACAGAGGCTTTCGAGAAAGGTCTGATAACAAAGGATGATACCGGAGGACTTGAGTTAGGCTGGAACAAGCCGGATGTTCTTGTAAAACTTGTGGAAATGATTGCGAAGCGTGAGGGTTTTGGTGATGAGCTTGCCGAAGGGGTTAGATCGCTTTCGAAGAAGTATGGCGGGGAAGAGTTTGCCATCCACGTGAAAGGTCTTGAGGCTCCAATGCATGATCCGAGAGCTCTTTGGGCTATGGCGCTAAGTTACGCGACCGGGGTGCGGGGCGCGTGCCACGTAAATGATGACAATCTTATGACCGAACTCGGAAATATTAGTTTTCGTGAGATAGGACTTAAGGACACCAAACCTTATAGCGCGGAAGGAAAAGCGGCACAGACTATGGCTGCTCAAGCCTACGGGCAACTGGCGGGTTCAGCGGTGATATGCCTTTATGCTTGGTGGTCGATGGACGGTATCGAGATTCTGCGACAGATGCTGAATGGTGTCACCGGCTTTGGCTATACTAAAGATGAACTTGTTGCTCTGGGTAACAGAATATGGTACCTGAAGAGAGCTATTTGTAATCTCTGCGGTGTTAGGAAAGAAGATGACGTTCTCCCGGAGAGAATACTCAGGCCTCACATAGAGGGATTGACATCAAATCTCACCAAAATTCTTTTCCCCATCATGAATCTATTAAGCCGTCACAGGGTCACAAACCTTAAAGCCGCCGAGGTAAGCAGAAAAATTTCAGAAAACTATTTGCTTCCGAATCTTTTTAAAATGCTCAAAATTGGTGGGAAGATCATTCCGTGGGTTGGTGGGGTGGATAGAAGGCTTAAGAAGGCTTCAGTCGAAGAGTTTAAGAGCAGACTTGTTGATTTCGATACGATGATCAAAGAGTTCTACGAGCTCAGGGATCTCGATGAACGAGGCATTCCGCGAAGGAGAAAACTCGAAGAGTACGGTCTTTCCGAAGTCGCTGATGCCCTCGAGAAGCATATCGGCTGAAGCGTCTCGTTTGATTTATCCAGGGTGGAAGCGCTTTAAGCGTACTGCCAGCGTATTAAAGGAAAGTTTTCACAGTGCTATTCTAGAAGCCATTTCGGGACTTCTGCGGGTGGTCGTGATTTTCCTCGCGGGATCTTTTGTCTTGCATCAGGCGCGCAGCGTTTTTTGGATTTGGTTGATTTGAGTTTTGTTTGACTGATTTTTATCGATGGGGGTCGGTGAGAATGCGTTGCGGATCATGCGGCACGGATAACGTGCCCGAAGCTCGCTATTGCAAAATCTGTGGAGCGCTTCTTAAAGGCGCTTCGTATGAGGATGCCGGTGAGTCAGAGTCCCATCCGGCTGTAGAAAGCCCCGGAGAAAGTCTTGCGTCAGCGCGTTTCCTAACGGTCTTGTGGAAAAGAAAAGGTCCCATCCTTATGGCTCTCTTTATTGTACTCATGATGGCGATGGTTTTTGTGCCGTGGGCTTATCTCAAGCTCGATATACTTGGACTCCAGATCGTGTCGAATACTTATTCGGGTTGGGGTCTGGTAATACCGAGAATGCTTCTTTATATATCCATACTGCCACTTCTTGTATCACTCATGATGATTGCCGGGATTGGCACCAGAAGAAGGGTAATTGAGACGCACGTTTGCACATTCTTTGCAGGCATGATGTTCACCATCTGGTTGGTCATATTCTCGTTGAGCAGACTTATCGGTTCGCTTGTGAAGAACGTGAGAGTGCTTGAGGTTAATGTCTCTGGTGGGCAGCTCGTAGTCGTGTTCCTGCTGGCGGGTTTTATTCTAGGCATAATCATAACCACTTATGACAGGGGTAAGGAAATCAGTGAAGGCCCATGCGGCGATGAGTAAAAAAAATGCCTGGCAAAACGATGCCAGGCATCGACCGCTGTGTTGACGTTCGTCTGTCTGGAGGAGAGACGAGATGAAAAATGATGAGGGCAATGGCGAAAAAAAATGTCCCGAATGCGGAACTGATTTTGAAAGCGACGCTCGTTTCTGCGTTTCCTGCGGGGCGAGCTTGATTGATGCTCCGCCCGCTGGGGTTTTCGACTCAAAGGAAGGGAAAGCGTCGCAAAAGCGCGGGAAAGGGATAGCCAGCGCAAAAGAGAGGTTCGAACCATGGGCGCTTGAAGCAGGGAAAAAGATATCCCGAATTCCTAAAGTCATCAAGATTAGCGTGCCGGTGGCATTTCTCGCTGTACTTGTCATTGTCGTCACTCTCGTTGTTCTTGCTTCACTCTTCAGCCCTGAAAGATGCGTCCGCCGGTATCTTGAATACCTTAAAAGTGGCGACTTTCCGTCGGCATACAAGCTGGTTGTTAAAAATGAAGGAAAATTCGGTACTTATGAATATTTCGAAAAGTGGCAGAAATTGCAAAGGGATAAGCTAGGGGCTCTCAGGGATTTCAGGGTGAGACCGAGGCGGTCGGAAAACAGGATTTTCGGGCGCCTCATTATAGAGGAGGATACTGGAGAGCCACGCTATACAGCGACTCTGGTTTTCGAGGAGGAGAGGCATGACATTAACCTGACCGTTGTTAACGCGGGAGGTATCTGGCCGGTTAAAAAATATAAGGTCCGTCTTTCGTCTGACCCGGTGAAGATACTGGCAAGCCCTATCGGGGCGAGAGTCTATGTAGATGGAATCTATGCGGGGAGGGCAAAGGAAGAGGAGCTATTTAAAGAGGCATTGAGCCTTAGCAATTTTCCTCAGGACCTCGACGAAGTAGTGGATTATGCGAAGAAGTTAATGAAGACGTTTCAGTGGCTTCTTGGTGAAGCCAAATATATCCTGCGCACCTTCAGCGGCATTGCCGAAAATGCTGAAAGGACTCTGAACAAACTTGGCGTTGCGGGCGTCACATGGTCGGAAATCCTGAACTCCGTGGACAGGGTAGCAAGTTCAGGGAAAGAACTCTGGTCTGAGGTCGCTAGTACTGCTCTTGGCATATACTGGATCTTCGGGGGAGGGGATAACAAAAGCCTCAGGTCAGGCTTGATGAGGAAACGTCCGTGCCTTCAAATTAATTATTTGCCGGAGGGATATCACGTGGTCAGAGTTGAGATGCCAGGCATGAAGACGGTCGTAAAAGAGTTTTTGGCTCCAGGTCGCATTGAGATAAAGCTCAAACCCTCAAACGAGAGGGTAAGCGAATTAAAAAAGTCTCTCGAGGAGTTTTTTAGTAAAAGAGCGCTCGCTCTTAGTCAAATGAATCTGGAAAACGCTGTTGCAGTTGCTGAAGGAGAAGCTCTTAGGGAAATTACCGAGGAGTTTCTCGGGCTCGCAGGAAGTTCCCAGAGAAAAGGTTCAGCTTTGAAAAGCCGTAAGTATGTCGATATTAAGGCTCTATCTGAGAACGTGGCAACAGTGACGACCGTGGAAAACTGGGATTATATATACTACGACGCTTTAGACAGAGCCGTTTCGGCTCTTTCGGACGTAAAAGAAAAATGGATTTATACGCTAAGGAAGCGAGGGGACAGGTGGGTGGTGGTCGAAAAGGTTAAGGATTGAATTACAAGCACACTGATTAAACACGCAAACAGAAGTATTTAAAAAAGATTTTCCTTCTTTCTATCAGAGTTCGCTCTGAATTCAAAGGGCGGATATGCTCTTAGAAAGTCATATCTCCTTAAAATTTACATTTTGTTTTCTTGTCATCGCCTGTCGAGTTGCCTTTTTTGGCCAGAACCAGTGGACTAGCTTCAAACCCTATCACTCGTGCGCGATTTCCTTTTTCTGGAGAGGATTATTAAAATCCCTCAATCTTGCTAAAATGTTCTTACGCGGACATTTGAGCCGTTTTTCCTCCGTCGGGGTGTAGCGCAGTCAGGTCAGCGCGCGTGCTTTGGGAGCACGAGGTCGGCGGTTCGAATCCGCCCACCCCGACCAGGTCGAATTATAAGCTTGTTTGAAACGGTACCGGAGGTTGGGGATGGAAATCAATAATATGCTTTTTTATGAATTCGCAAGACTTGCAGTTGGTCCTCTTATAGAATGGCATTATGGAATAAAAGCGGAAGGTAAGGATAATGTCCCTGAGGAAGGCGCGGCTCTTGTTGTCTGCAACCACCGCTCTCTTCTTGACCCCCTGGTGGTTGGTTATTCGATTGACAGATTCATAAATTTCGCTGCGGCGGCTTACTCCTTTAAGATGCCGATTGTTAAGCAACTCTACTCCTGGGCGGGCGCTTTTCCCCTTTCCATATACGGTGGGGAAGAGAGCGATAAGAATATCTCTAAGGCGAAGGAGCTTTTGAGAAAAGGGGAACTCGTGGGAATTTTTCCGGAGGGAGTCCAGTCTTTCTTCAATCCTCACAGGGTGACCAGGATCGCGGCCTTTAAAACTGGTTTTGTGAAACTTGCGCTTGAAGAGCGGGTGCCGGTGATCCCGTGCGCAGTCGTTGCTGAGGAGGAAAAGGAATTGCCAAAAATTCCTGGCTTCTTGGTTAAGTCCTACGTAAAACTTCCTCATGCAGATCAAGGCATCAGGTTTATAACTTATAAGGGCATAACCTGCAGGATCGGGCGTCCGGTTGACCTTTCCCCGTATTTCGATGAGCAGCCCACAAAGGCGTTGATAGATCGCATAGCCGGAAGGATAAGAAGAATCGTTATAAAATTATATAACGGTGAGGATCTTGAACGCTTTCTCACCGGTGAGAAAGCGTTTGATTTCGCGAGAGACCCGGTATAGTAGCCGGGATATTTAAAGTAATTTAGAAAAGGAGTGAGCGGGTATAAACGTTAAGAATATCGGTAGAAAATATGAAGTACACAAAATAGACAAGAAAATCGCAAATAGCGGCGGTAATGGCAACGGTAAAAGCCCAGGGCGTTTTGCTGACGATGAGGCAAGTCTTTCCTGGAAAGCGCGCCAGAAAGCTTTGCTCAGGCGTTACCCTATTATTTATGTACCAGGCTACGGCGCGCCTCCGCTCCATGGACTTTATTTCAGGAGCAGGCTTGAAATAGAGGGCTTCGATGTTCACGAGGCAAGGTTGCCGCACCTCCAGTTAGGCGATATTCCCAGATCTTCGGCGGTTCTTGCGGTTGAAGTCCAGAGGGTTCTTTCAAAATTTGATGCTGACAAAGTCAACGTGGTCGGACACAGCCTTGGAGGAATAATAACCAGGTATTATCTGCAGAAACTCGGCGGATGGAAGCATGTTCACCGGGCGGTTTATCTCGGGACTCCTCACAAAGGCGTTTATCTTGCGGCGCTCGGCATATTCACCAAGGCAGGTCGACAGCTACTCCCAAACAGCGATTTCATGAGGGATTTAAATAGCGACCCGGCAAGATGCCGTAATATAAAGTGCCTTTCTATCATAAGTAGGTTTGATGAGATAGTAGTGCCGAAAGAATCTGCAATTCTCACCTGTGGTTATAACAAGGTTGTGAATTGGCCACTTGGCCACTGGGGCCTTGTCTTTTCGAATAAAGCGGTCGGCTGGATAGTTGATTTCTTCGACGGCATATTCGACATAAGAGAAGGCTCAGTGAGTGTGACGGAGGAAAGAGCACACGAATTCGATGATGGCTGCGTCTCAGTAATGAGGTAAGCGCAACCACAGGGAAGTTAAATGGGTTTATACTAAACCTTTTGCCTGGCGTTCCTGTAAGCCGAAGGCAAATCCTTTTTTATCCCAGAAAATTAAAGAGGATTTCAAGGAATTTATCTCTGCACTGGCTTATGAATGCATGACCCGCGCCTTCGAACTCGACAAGCCTTGCCCCGGGTATTCTTTCGGCGATTATCCTCGAGTTTTCCGGAGGAATGAGGATATCTTTGCTTCCGCATGCTACGAGCGTCGGGCATTGTATCTCGGGAAGGCGATCATAAGTATTAAATTTTGTCGTTGCCATGAACTGTCTTGCGGCGTTTGCATCACTTGTGGGTGCTATCATGTATCGTTTCGTGAATTCAACAAGATAGTTGGGATTTTGCGAGAGCCATTCCTCGGGGAAAAGAAGAGCTAAAAACCTTCTGACTCTCTCTTCCAAAGTACCTGAAAGATCGGTTAGTTTCTGAAGAACCTCGCTTGAGGCGTAGACGGTTTTATCTCCACCGCAAAAAGTAACGCATAAAACGAGCTTTTCGACTTTCCAGGGATAGTTCAGGGCAAGTTCTTGTGCTATCATTCCTCCCATTGAAACCCCTAGAATGTGTGCGCGTTCAATTCCTAAAGCGTCCATCAGCCCCGCAGTATCATCCGCGAACTGCTTTATTGAAAACTCACCAGGAGGAGTCTCAGTTCTTCCCGCTCCTCTGTTATCGAAGAGCACGAGATGATATTTCTTCGAAAGAGCGTTAATAAACTCAGGGTCCCACCAGTCCATGTTCGCCGTTAGACCCATGATCATGACAAGCGGAAAACCTTTGCCTATGGTTCTGTAGCAGATGTCGATATCCCTGACACGCACCTTCCTGTCTTCCATTTTTAACTCCCAGAGATTCTTTCCGGACACGCCTTCATTCTATTCAAGACCTCTTTTTCTCCTGACTTTATGAAAAAACTCGTTCATCTCCTCGCAAAAAGCCCTGTAGTCCTCAACATACTCGCGGTTGGCTGCGGCGATAGTCTCCTGAGAAATTTCACCCGTTTGCGCAAGTTCCTCGCCTGCTTTTTCGACCGCAGAAAGCTGAGGTTCTACTTTTTGTGGTCTGGAAACAAGCATGGATGATGCGGGGAAATAGAACTCACCAAGCAGACGCGCTCTCATATTGGCGCATATCCTCCTAAACGTCAGGCTTAGTGCCTCGAAGTGCTCCCTTTCGGGAAAACCACAGGTGGAAATGGCGACAGCTTTCAGCTCCCGATCAACCACCTTCGGGTGGTAACTCCTGTCTCCTTCAAACTCAAAAAAGGGCTCGCTTATGGAAATGAGGCGGTCAAACATCTTTTTCATCTGGCTTGTCATGTTGTCTACATAGACTGGGCTGGCAAAAACAAACACATCAGCATGTTGCATTAGCTTGTATATTTCGACCATATCATCTTTATGGCGGCATATTCCTGGGGTTTCGAACCAGCATTTAAGACAGCCGATGCAGGCCGCGATTTTCATTTTTGCAGGATAAAGCTTCTCCGTTTCTGCGCCAGCTTTGTGCGCGCCGAGGAGAAAGCGCGTTACCACGATGTCTGTGAAACCTTTTTCTCCTCTTGGGCTTCCGTTTATCGCAAGTATTTTCATTTCTCTCCTTTCGTGTAGAGGATTTTGTCTTTGTGTGACCCATAAGGATCTTCTACGGTCATCCTTGATAGAAGGTGACCTGCACGTTTCCAGGTTCCGAGCGAGTCAAAACGCTCGAGTTGACAAACTTCGCTTTTTCAAAATACTCCTCAAGAGAATAACACAAACCACTCTGTGCTGCGCAGATTACAGGCGTGCTGCAGTCCACTCGCGGAGAATTCCCGGGGACACTGGATAGAAGACAGAATGCATTTGCTCTATTCATAAAAGCATCCAGATTATCCGAGTTTTAATGAGTGCTTATTTTATCCAGGCATGAATGCGGAATTCTCATGGAATCGAACTGATCTTGAGCGAGAGCCAATTTTCTGAAAATAACGTCTCCTGCGTGTCTTGAGAATAGAAGCGGCAGGTGTTTAAAATATTTTATTGAAAAAAGTGCTGGCGCGGTATTGCGGGAGTAGCTCAGTTGGCAGAGCGAGAGCCTTCCAAGCTCTAGGTCGCGGGTTCGATCCCCGTCTCCCGCTCCAGATTATTCACTAACCATTTTGCT
>JACVIW010000067.1 GCA_015711695.1 Candidatus Geohydrothermomicrobium daggyaiense | reverse complement strand
AATTTTTGATGCTTACTTATCTTCATATAGAGGATTTTGCTCTCATTAAGAACATTAAAGTTGAGTTTGAGCCCGGGTTCAACGCTCTGACGGGGGAGACTGGAGCCGGGAAGACTGTGCTTATTGGAGCTATAGGAACACTTCTTGGAGATCGGGCTGATTCAATACAGGTGAGAAAAGGAGCGGACTCGGCTAATCTATCTTGCCATTTTGACCTTGAGATGTTTCCCGGGGCGCGAGAGAAACTTGTCGAGGCGGGTTTTATTCATGAAAAAGAAAATGAGATAACACTTGCCAGGAGCATCTCAAGGCGTGGGAAAGGGAGGTGTTCGCTGAATGGCAGAATCTGTTCGGCAGGCACGCTCTCAGAAATCGGGGAAATGCTTGTCGAAATTCATGGCCAAAGCACTCACCAGTTGCTGCTCAAGAGTGCCGTTCACATAGATTACCTAGACAGATTCGCTGGTAGTGAACACTTAAGGCTTCTTGGCGAGTACTCCAGGCAGTATTCAAAACTGAAAGCCCTTGAACGAGAGCTGAAAACGATAACACTCACGCCTGGGCGCATAGAGCGAGAAAGAGAAATTCTCGAACACGCGGTAAGTGAGATCGACAGGGCTGCTCCTAAACCGGGCGAGCTCGAGGCGCTCGAGGAAAGGGCATGGAGACTGCGGAACGCCAGGGAGCTAGTCATGAGAGCGATTGCCATACGGCAGTTAATAAGTGAAGAGGATTCTGGATATCCATCCATAAGGGATTTGCTTGTGCGTGCGCTCGAAGAGATGAGGAGAGCATCAGAGAAGGATAAATGGTTCGAGGAGATATTCGAGAAATCAAGCTCAATTCTTTTCGAATTCGAGGAAATGACCCAGAGTCTTGAGCGTTATGTTCTTGAAAGTGAGGGGGCGCTGGGAGAACTTGAAGAACTCGAAGGAAGAATAACACTGCTGCGTGAACTAATCAGGAAGTATGGAACTTTCGGTGGATCTATAGAGGAGGTTATATCTTACAGGGATGAAGCGGCAGCTAAACTGGAGAAAATCAATGTTGAGTGCACAAGGCTCGATTCGCTCAACGAAGAGATTGATCATCAAGCGAGCAAGGTTTTAAAACTGGCGCGCAGACTTTCGGAAAACAGGAAAAAAGCAGCTGGGTCTTTGCGTCTGGCTGTTTTGAAAGAGCTGGAAGAACTCGAGCTCGGCAATGCTCAATTTGGTGTTTCAGTAAGTATGAGGCATTGCGAGGGTAAAAACGGCGACCCGGGTGTAGAATGCTGCGGAAGTCTTGGATTGGATTCGGTGGAATTCCTGTTTTGCTCCGAACCTGATGGAGAACTTGCTCCCTTGCGCAAGATCGCATCAGGTGGCGAGATTTCGAGGGTTATGCTTGCACTGAAGATCGTGCTGGCTGAATCAGACCACATTCCGGTCTTGATCTTTGATGAGGTTGATGCAGGAATCGGGGGTGAGACTGCGGTCAAGGTCGGCGAGAAGATTCACAAACTCGCTGCTTATCACCAGGTATTTTGCGTCACTCACATGCCTCAGATCGCAGTTTTTGCTGACAACCAGTACAGTGTGCAAAAAATAAAAGAGAAGGGAGAGACAAACACGCGAGTTGTGGCCCTTAATGGCGAGACCAGGGTTCTCGAGATCTGCAGGATGCTTGGGGATTCGACAGGGAGGGTGGCAACGCTGAAACACGCCCGTGATCTGCTTGAACAGGCGCAGGCGAGAAAACGATTGGTATTGTGAGATAATCCGTTAAGACTGTTAAAAATTCTCTGGGCCTGGCGAACGAAATCAATCGGGGAAAATGGTTTTCACAATTGAGGGAAACGCAAGACTCGACAAAAAAACAAAGAATCTGGTAAAGAGGTTGCGTCCCGGGGAAATAGCCATTATCGACCATGAGGACCTGGATAGAATTTCTGCTGAGGCTCTGGCCGAGGCAAGACCTGCTTGTGTTGTTAATGCCTCTAAATCCATAAGCGGACGCTATCCTAACGCGGGTCCTTATATTCTCCTTTCATCAGAAATCCACGTTGTCGATGAAGTTGGACCAAATATATTTGAAAATGTTCACGAGGGTGACAGGCTCAGGGTGGAGGACGATAAAATCTACCTGGGAGAAGATCTCGTAGGGCAGGGCGCAGTACTTACGCTTGATCTGGTCCAAACTCTCATGAGGGAGAGCAGGGAAAACCTCTCCGTTCATCTTGAGGAATTTGCATCGAATACCCTTGAGCTTATAAAGACGGAAAAAGGGATTCTTTTCGATTCCGTAACAGTTCCCGAGATAAACACTAAACTTAAAGGAAAACATGTGGTTATAGTCGTAAGAGGGTATGAGTTCAAGAAAGATCTTGCTGCTTTAAAGCCATACATCAGGGAATTCAAACCCGTACTGCTTGCAGTAGACGGTGGGGCAGATGCTTTGCTCGAAATGGGATACAAACCGCAATTGATAGTGGGGGACATGGACAGCGTTAGCGACAGGGCTCTTCTCAGCGGGGCGGAACTCGTTGTGCATGGTTATACGGATGGAAGAGTGCCTGGAATGAGAAGGCTTGAACAACTTGGCGTTAGCGCGTCGGTTTTCAAATATCCGGGAACGAGTGAAGACATTGCAATGCTCCTTGCCTATGAACTTGGTGCCGAGTTGATCGTGCTTGTCGGTGGACACTCGAACCTGATTGAATTTCTCGACAAAAACAGGAGGGGCATGTCGAGTACTTTTCTTGTGAGACTACGGGTGGGCTCGAGACTTGTTGACGCGAAAGGGTTAAGCAAGATATATCAACAGAGGGTAAGGAGCTGGCACCTGATTGTTATGGTGATCGCTGCGCTGATAACCATTTCAATCGTGATCGCCTTTTCTGAACCGGTCCGGCAGTTTCTTACTGTTCTTGCAATGAGGTTTCAGGTCTGGATATTGAAATTGCAAAGCATTATTTAAAAACGAGGTGGTTTGATTTGTTTGATATACGCTACCACGTCATATCACTTGTGGCAGTTCTGCTTGCGTTGGGCATAGGAATACTGCTTGGCACAACTCTTGTGGAAAGAGGTCTTGTTGCTGAGCAAAAAAGTGAGATTGAGTCTCTAAAGAAAACTTTCGACGAGATAAAGGATAGAAATAAGAGGCTCAACAGTGAGCTCAAGGTATATATGGATTTCGCAAGCCAGGCAAAAGAATATTTGATTTCCGGAAGGCTTATCGGGAAGTCATTCGCGATAATCTCCATTGCTGGCGCCGGAGAGGATACTCTGGCTGCAACAAAGGACTCGATATCCTCCGCGGGTGGAACTGTGGTATTAAACATCGCGATGGCATCAGGGGATATTTTTAAAAGGGACGATGTGAGAAATATGCTCTCAGGGCTATTCGAGATGCCAGACGAGCTTTCCGGGCTCAAAAAACGAACTCTTGAGGAAATAGCAAATCAGGTGGTAACTCCCACGAACCCGGCCATTATTACTGAGCTTGAGAGAATCGGGATTCTCGACATCTCGGGCACATTTCCTGCCCCGCTTTCGGGGTGCGTGCTGATTTCTGAGAGAGAAGGAGTAAAAAAAGAAGACGTTGATTCTTTTGAGGGTGAGCTCGTAAGGCAGTTTGTTTCTCGCGGATTTCCAATTCTTGGCATAGGTGGTGAGAAAACGAGCGAGGAAATTATTTCTGTGATGAGAAAGTCAGGTGCTTCAACTGTCGAACGCGCGGAAACGGTGCCGGGTCAGGTTGCGATGGTTATGGCCCTCGAAGGTAGAGGGGGCAATTATGGAAGAACAGGTGGGGCGGAGAGGCTGATTCCGGAGCCGGTTCAATGAAGCGTGACTCATTCAGGATACTCTGTTTGGTTCCTGCCTTCAACGAAGAGGAGACCATAGCCAGAACGGTCCGGGCACTCCTTGAAATAGATAGCATCGAATCGGTAACAGTCCTGGATGACCATTCCTTCGATCGCACGCCGCTTGAAGCAGTTAAAGCAGGAGCGAGGCTTATCTCTAACGGTAAGAATCTCGGAAAGGGTGGTTCAATAAACCGCGTGCTTCCGCATTTTGATTTCGATTTCCTTCTGCTTGTCGACGGCGATCTGGGGGAACGGGCAACTGAGGCCCGTCTTATTCTTGAAGCTGTGCTAAAGGGTGAAGCGGACCTGGCTATCGCCTCGTTTCCGCCTGCTTTGAGGAAAGGTGGCTTTGGGCTTGTCAAGGGTCTTGCTAGGCTAGGTATCAAGATGCTTACAGGAAAGGAGTTTTTATCGCCGATTTCTGGGCAGCGAGCTATGAACAGGAGAGCCTTTAACGCTACATTTCCGTTTGACGGCGGTTTTGGAATCGAAGTTGGAATGACAGTCGACGCGTTGAATTCCGGATTGAGAGTCGTAGAGATACCAACCACGATGTCACACCGTGAGACAGGCAGGGACATAGCCGGCTTTATGCACAGGGGAAAACAGTTCAGAGATATATTCAAAGCTTTGATGAAACGTTTGATCGGTGGAAGATGATTGCTTTTAAAGCATCAGGGTGCTTCATTGGCGGGTTAGCAGTGACTGTTGTTTTTATATTCCTTTCCAGGCAGCTTATGCGTTCTGCTGGTTTCATGAAGGTCAATTACGCGGGAAAGAAAATCCCTGGATATGCAGGGATTTTTTTCTTCCCCGCACTCCTTATCATGTTCCTTGCGGGCGCTTTTTTGCCCATCAGCAAAAACTACTACGTGCATTCAACCAGATTTTTTGCTCTGATTTCTGGAATGTGTCTTTTTGGGTTAATTGATGACGTCTTTGGAGCTCCGGACGAGAAGGGGTTTTATGGGCATCTGAAATCTCTTATACGCGGGAGAATGACTACAGGTGCCCTGAAAGCAGTGGGGGGGTTAGCGCTTTCGATCGCGGTTTTATTTCCTTACAGTTCTCCGAGCTGGGAAGTTTTAATCAATGGCTCCGTCACCGCGCTTAGTGCAAATCTTTTTAATCTGCTGGATACCAAGCCCGGCAGAGCTATCAAGGTGTTTTTGTCGCTATTTGGTCTGGTTCTCTTTCTTTTGATTAAAAATGGTTCAGGCTTTATCTGCATGTTTTGCGCTGCCGGCGGCGCTGCAGTTGCGCTCTTTCCCGGTGATTTGCGGGAAAGCCATATGCTGGGAGATGCAGGATCAAATTTAATAGGTGCTACAATTGGGTTTGGTATCTGCGTGGGTTTGAACCGGTTTTTATTCTGGAGGATTGTTGTTTTAATAGTTGTTGCGCTTTTGAATCTTCTTTCTGAAAAGTATTCGTTTTCGAGGATTATCGAGAGGAACAAGATCCTTTCATGGATTGATAAAACTGGCACAAGGCGTTGAGGGCGCGTGAGTCTGGTGAGTTAAATAATTTAGTCGGAATTGCTTGTTTCAGCGACAGGAGGTTTGATGCCTGCAAAACACATTTTTATAACTGGTGGCGTGGTCTCATCTCTTGGCAAGGGCATTACCGCTGCCTCCATAGGGTTGTTGCTCAAAGCCAGAGGCCTGAACGTGATGATGCAGAAAATCGACCCCTATATAAACGTTGATCCCGGAACCATGAATCCTTTTCAGCATGGCGAGGTGTTCGTAACTGATGATGGTACTGAGACCGACCTCGACATAGGGCATTACGAAAGGTTTGTCGATGTCAACCTTGGGAGAGACAGTAACGTAACCACGGGGACGGTTTACGGCGCGGTAATAAATAGGGAGAGGAAGGGTGAGTTCCTTGGCGCGACTGTCCAGGTTATTCCGCACATCACTGACGAAATAAAGAGGAGAATAAGAAAGCTCTGCGAAAGTGGCGATGTTGAAGTGGCGATCAGTGAAATCGGTGGAACTGTCGGCGACATAGAAAGCCAGCCTTTTCTCGAGGCTATCCGGCAGATGAGGAAGGACCTTGGACATGAGAACGTGTTTTACGTTCACGTGACACTTGTTCCTTATCTGGAGACATCAAGGGAACTCAAAACAAAGCCCACACAGCATAGCGTGAAGGAATTGAAAAGTCTCGGTATACAACCTGATGCTATAGTATGCAGGTCTGACAGACCCATAACCAACGATGTAAAAGAGAAAATCGCACTTTTTTGCGATACTGACAAAGAAGCGGTTGTGTCAGCTATAAATGCTGAAACCATTTATGAAGTTCCGCTGATTCTTCATAGAGAGGGCCTTGACGGATACATAGTCAGGCACCTCGGATTAAGGGCAAAAGAACCCGACCTTGCTGGATGGGAAGAACTTGTCCGCAAGATAAAGAGCCCGAAAGATGATGTTAGGGTCGCGATCGTCGGAAAATATGTCGATCTTCCGGATGCATATATTAGCATTGTTGAGGCTCTTGTCCACGCTGGCGTGAAATATAACTCGAGGGTAATTCCTGTCTGGGTTGCTTCCGACAGTCTCGAAGACGAGAAATGTCTGGAACAGCTGAGAGAAGTTCATGGAATTCTTGTCCCCGGTGGGTTTGGAGTAAGGGGTATTGAGGGGAAGATACTGGCTATCCGCTATGCAAGAGAAAATAAGATACCCTTTCTCGGGCTGTGCCTGGGAATTCAGTGTGCCGTGATTGAATATGCCAGGAATGTGGTAGGATTAAAAAACGCAAACTCTTCCGAATTTGATCCGAATACGCCATACCCTGTAATAGATCTGATGGAGCACCAGAGAGGGATCAAGCACTTGGGTGGGACGATGAGGCTTGGATTGTATCCCTGCAAACTGACGCCGGGCACTAAGGCCTGGAAAGCTTACAAGGCAGATGTAGTTTATGAGAGGCACAGACACAGGTATGAGGTTAACAATGCTTTGAGGGGGAGACTCGAAGAAGCGGGACTCATCTTTTCGGGAACATCACCGGACGGAAAACTCGTGGAGATGCTCGAATTACCGGATCACCCATGGTTCGTGGCATGCCAGTTCCATCCAGAGTTTAAATCTCGTCCTTTGCAGCCACACCCGCTATTTCGTGAATTTATCGGCGCGGCGTTGGAAAGAAAAAAATTGATAGCCAGCGGTGAAAAGATTAAGGATACTGGCGGGATAAGCGCTGCAAAGTAAGGTGCGCTTCGAGTTTCAGTTAAGATGTGCTTGATATCTCCTGAGAGGGCTTTCTGGCGGAAAGCAAGCTTCTTTTCGATGGCCCCGGGGTGGATTCGGTATGGTTATCAGTTGTTCTCGGAACGAAAAAAGTTAAATCTTAATTTAATCGGTGTGATTGCAGATGCCGTCTTTTGAAAAAGCTCTCGTGTTATCCAGGAAAAAATGGAATGAGACTATATCAGAACTAGAGGTACGTATGGATGACGGTAGCCCTGCAAAAGCACTGGTCATTGAGCCAATTGTTGGCGGCGCTTTTCCGGGCGATACGGTGGTGCTTAACACAACCGCCGTTGACTTACGTCTCGGTTCAGGCGGTTACCATTTCGTTATCTGGAATCTTACAAGATTTCCAGTTTCTTTGCCGAAATCCGGACACATCATGAAAATTCGTTACACCCCAATCCAGTTAAATGTTGAGGCGGTTGAGGAAAAAATTCATGATGCTGGGTCGCATCCATCGGAAACGAGCAGAGTACTTAAGGGCGTTCCGGTGATAGCTGGCTCAGTTCATAGCCAGCTTCTTCCCGCCGTCGTTTCCTTTAAACATCTTCGGCCTGAGTCTAAAGTCGTGTATGTTATGACGGATGGGGGGTGTCTTCCTGCTGGTTTCAGCAAAACTGTTGATTTCTTGAAAAAGAACGGATACCTTTCGGCTTCAATAACTTGCGGTCATGCATTCGGCGGAGACTATGAAGCTGTCACTCTTGCCGGTGCTCTCGATGCGTCCAAAAGGTTGCTTAACGCTGATATGGTTGTTGTTATGATGGGCCCGGGAATTGTGGGGACGGGAAGCGCGCTTGGCTTTACAGGAATTGAACAGGCCGAGGCGGTCAATTGCGCTTTCGCGCTTGGTGGTAAACCGATTGCTGTCTTGAGAATATCTTTCTCCGATCCACGCCCACGCCACCGGGGTGTTAGTCATCACAGTGTTTCTGTCCTCGGCGTTATGGCACTGGCTAGAGCACTCGTAGGGGTACCCGAGCTCGAAGGTGAGAAACGCCGTATTATAATCGCTCAACTTGAAGAATCCGGAATAACGGCGCGTCATGACGTACGTGAGGTAGATTGCTCAAATGTAATTGATCTTATCAAGGAATGCGGGTTTGAGCCGACTTATATGGGCAGAGGACTCGAGCAAGACCCGGAGTTTTTTATGGCGGCAGGCGCCGCCGGTATTCTCGCTTCCGATATCATAAGGGAATGGCGATGCATGTTAAACGGAGATAATAATGATTGTCCAATCTGAAAAAGTTTTTCAGGGCAAGATTATAAGTGTATACCGGGATAAGGTGAGACTGCCTGACGGGAGAACTGTTCTTTGGGACAGAGTGGATCATCCTGGAGCCGTGGGAATCGTGCCATTGCTCGAGGACAAAAGCGTGATAATGGTCCGACAATACAGGAACACTGTGGATGGTGAAATTCTAGAGATACCGGCAGGCAAACTCGACATGAATGAATCTCCTGAAGCATGCGCGATCAGGGAACTCGCTGAAGAAACAGGCATGAAGCCCGGGGAACTGATCAAAATAGCAGAATTCTACAACTCCCCTGGATACAGCAATGAAAAATTTTACCTTTTTCTTGCCAGAGGGCTTGAACCGGAAAAAGGAATGTCGGAAGATGATGAATTTCTCAAGATTGAGACCCATTACCTTGACGCACTGGTGAAAATGATATTCTCTGGGGAACTGAGTGATGCAAAAAGCATTATCGGTATAACGCTTACCAAACTCATTCTTTCTGCGAACGAGTAAGCACTTATTCCGAAGCTTAAGCACTGCCCGTCTGGCCTGATTTTATGATTCCATAACTCATAGTTCACCTGCGGTATAAGGAAAATGAGCACCGAAAGCGAAAACGAAAGCGAAATAATAGAGGCGGCGCGAGATTTCTTAAACTTTTTGAGGGTTGAGCGGGGCTTATCTCATAATACCATTCAGGCATACAGAAGAGCTATTGTTCGCTATCTGGAATACCTCGATTCGAATAATATTATTAAATTGGAGGAAATCGACAAAAGCTGCGTTGAGTCTTATCTTGGAACCCTTACGCTTAAAAAAGAGGGTGGCTATTCCCCGAGCTTTATCGCCCAGATGCTTAGCGCGATCCGTGGTTTTCACAGGTTTCTCCTCTCTCATGGATACACATCAACCGATCCTACCGGGAGTTTTCCCTCAAGGAAGATACCCAAACGAATTCCAAGGGTTCTTACCCTTGCGCAGACGGAAGCGATTTTGAGCGCCCCTTCTTCGAGTGACTTGGGCATTCGTGACACCGCTATACTGGAGATCCTGTATGCTACCGGCATGAGGATATCCGAGCTTGTTTCACTGGATCTTTCGAGCGTGGATCTTGAAGAGAGAACAGTTTTCATAAAGGGTAAGGGAAGCAAGTACAGGATTGTCCCGTTTGGGCGAAAAGCCGAAGAGGCATTGCGGAGGTATCTGGATGAATCCAGACCAGGACTCGTGAGAAACCCGGGGCAGCAGGCTCTTTTTCTAAACACAAGGGGAGGAAGGCTTACGAGACAGGGGTGCTGGAAGATAATCAAGAAATATGCCGATTCATGCGGTCTTGGCGAAGTAGTTTCACCACACGTGTTCAGACACACGTTCGCCACGCACCTTCTGGAAGCCGGAGCCAGCCTCATTGTTGTCCAGGAGTTGCTTGGACACTCGAGTGTCTCGACCACTCAAATTTACACCCATGTAACAGCAGGTCACATGAGGAATGTATATCTAAAAACACATCCACGCGCGTAGCTTTGAGTGGATGTGTGAATTCTCTTAAAAAGCAAACACTTTCCTTCTTCTGACATCACGAATATCTGGTATCTGATTTAATTAATATTTAAGTATTCGTTTGAATAAAAGAAAATTATGCGATAATTCACTTGCAGGAACGCGGAGCGGAAAAATGGATTTTAGGAGAGCAACATATTTTCTTATAGGCCTCGTGATTGGAGCGATATTCCATGAGTATATGCATGGAAAAATCGCTGATATCAGGGGAGATCATACTGCAAGAAACGCTGGTCGGCTTACCCTGAATCCTATCGCGCATGTCGATCCAATAGGGACTGTTCTGATGCCGATTCTACTTC
>JACVIW010000066.1 GCA_015711695.1 Candidatus Geohydrothermomicrobium daggyaiense | reverse complement strand
CGGCTGGCCGCCAGCGCTCGCGATAACGTCTCAAGGTGTTGCCGGGCAAGGATTTCCGTCGGAGCCATCAAGGCAGCCTGGTAGCCGTGAGCCACGGCCAGCAGCATGGCGTACATCGCCACCACGGTCTTCCCACTGCCGACCTCGCCCTGAAGAAGTCGATTCATCGGGTAACCTGCTGTCATGTCGGCCACTATTTCTTTCCAGCACCTTTTCTGGGCAGATGTAAGTTCAAACGGAAGAGATTGCAGGAAACAGTCAACCAATCCATCGGGAGGGCAATGCGCTATGCCAGGAGTGCTCCTCTGCCTATGCCTCTTTTTGTATGCAAGTCCCACCTGGAGAAGGAATATTTCCTCAAACACCACTCTTCTCCATGCTTGCTTCAAATCCTCCGGAGTTTCGGGGAAATGGATTTGAGTGAGCGCCTTTTCAATGGAAGGAATCTTGAACCTGACCCTCACGCTTTTCGGAACAGGATCAAATAGCCCTGAAACATAGCGAAGTGCTCGGCTCACAAGCCTTCTTAACATTGCTGAACTCACCCCGGCTGTACATGGATAAACCGGAACAATTCTCCCGGTATGCACCTGCTCAGCAACCGAAGAACCTCCCGGACTTTCAAGGATGTCGTAGTCTGGATTTACTATCTGCAGTCTGCCGTACATAAAATCTGTCTTGCCCGAAAACGCCACTTCAGTTTCTTTTTTGAGCCTTTGCGCATGATAGGGTTGATTAAACCATACCCCGGACAGATAACCGGTGCCGTCATAGATATCAACCACAAGCATGTGCTTCCCTGTGCGAGTTTGTCTCGCCTCAATATTGCAGACACGACCAACCACCGTGACGTCCTCCCCAGCCTTTACACTGGCAATGGAGGAGACATTCGACCGGTCGAGGTACTTGCGGGGTAGGTGATACAACAAATCATAAATGCTAACAATACCAAGAGATTTCAGTTTCGCCGCGAGCGATGTGCCAACACCGAAAAGAGTCATCACGGAGGCATAAACCCCAGGTTCCTGGCTACCATTGCCCTCACTAGGGTCTGGTTTGCTTGCTGAATGATTCTCTGTGGATCTGAGATTATTATCATTCATCTATAAACCGGTTTCCCCAACCATCTTTATATATAATACCTGAAGACCCAGACAATCCGGGGAGTCTGGAATTTTTGTCATTCGAGCGCTAGAAGATAGAAGCACTCATTATAATCCATACTTATAATCTTGATTTTCAGAACAAAAAACCCCGGTTCACGGATCGCGGAGGTGAAAAAATGGACTCTCTGGAAAATTTCTCTCTCTTTGTTCATGAAATAAAAAGCAGGCTTTTATCTCGGGTCTTCAAGATAGCACTCAACAAGGCAGTCAGAGCGTTCGGCATAACAGATGACGCGATAAGAAATGCGAGGTCATTTAGAAGATTATTTGGCGAGTCTGAAGGCGGTTTCCCCACTGAACTTTTGAAAGTTGGGGCATCCATGTGGTCCGGCTATATGCTGACCCCATTTGCTGAACAGCAGATGAAAGGTTGGGTTTTTCCCTACTGGCTGAGAAAACAGACAGACCCTTCTTCGACCTCGTTCGTGCCCCACAGCCATGCGTATTTCTACGCGAACAAAACGCACAGAAACTGGACTGGTCTAGGCATTCCTGGCTTTCCATTCGAATCATCGGTGGACGTGAGGGGTCTTGTCACGCCCTGGGCTTTTGGTCCCTCCATTGATGTATGGTGGATGCTCGGCGATAGTTTGATTTGCCCTTCCGAACTGGAAAACGTGAGTCAGGAGATACTGTTTGACCTTCCAATCGTAAAAACAAGTTTCGACGCAGAAGGTGTTGACTTTTCCCTCAAAACTTTTATGGGAGCCCCTCAGGATACCGTGGTGTTGCTTGGAATGGCAGAAGCGGAAAACCACACCGAAGATACAATTGACGCTGCGGCGATAATTTCAATCAGACCTTACAATACTGAATCAATTTCAGCGATCAATAAGATAACTTACAGACCAGGGGATAGGTGTTTTGACGCGGATGACAAACCGATACTATATCTAACTGATGAGCCGGATGAAGTTATCCTCTCTGATTATCTGCATGGCGACGTGGCGCTTCTATTGAGGGACAGGAAAAGAAAGCGCCCGCCATCGTGGTCTGTCCAGATCGAGGAACCTTTTGGTCTTGCGACAGCAGCGGCAATCTTTAAGCTCGAATTGAATCCGGGCAAGAAAAGCGCCGTGACCTTCGCGTGTCCCGTTCCCGAGAACTCAAAGCCACCATTTACCCTCATCCTTCCAGAGAAAAAGAGCCTTAAAGTAGTGCAGGATGAGCTCGAGCGACAGCGGGAACTTTGGGAAAAGAGCCTGTCAATAGGAATTAGCCTGGATGTCGATGATGAGATTTACGCGACGGCTCTGAAAGTGAACAAGACGTATCTACTCCTCTTATACGACGGACCGTGCATAACACCCGGCGTGTCCACGTACCACATGATGTGGTTCAGGGACGCCGCATATCTGGTACCCGCGCTTGAGCGTACTGGTAATCTCGAACTTGCGAGAGCCATACTTCTTACCTATCCGGACCGGCAAACTGAGGAGGGGTTTTTCAAGTCTCACACCGGTGAGTGGGACTCAAACGGCCAGGCGATGTGGACGCTTGTCAATCACTATAGGATGACCGGGGACGAGGAGTTTTTGAAAAAGGTCTATCCGTCTATTATGAAGGGCGCAAGATGGCTTGACGAAAAAAGGATGCTTGATCTCGATCCCCGGGACCCTCGATACGGACTGCTTCCAGCTGGAATAAGTGCGGAACACTTTGGCCTCAATGACTGCTACTACTGGGACGATCTCTGGGCTATCGGTGGTCTTCTCGCGGCATACGAAGCAGCAACAGCTTTAGGGTTTGAAAGTGACGCGCGCTACTGCAAGAGACTTGCGCAGGATTTCGAAGACGCTGTCAAATACTCATGGGAAAAGGTGTCAGAAAGACTTGGCAGGAAAGTCATTCCGATATCACCATCAAGAGACTTTGACGCGGCGAGCATCGGCATACTCTGCGCGGTTTATCCTTTGAACATTATTCCGCCGGACGACCCGGCAATCGCAAATACCGTTAAGGAGCTTGTTAATCAATGCTTTCATAATGACGTCCATTTTCACGGACTTTTCCACTGCGGTCTTAACCCGTATCTTACAATGCATGTCGCTCAGTATTTTCTTAAAAGAAAAGATCCATACGCGCTGCGCATTTTTGAATCTCTGATGTCAATGGCTACCGAAACAATGACCTTTCCTGAAGCAATCAACCCTCTTACCGGCGGAGGCGCCTATGGAGATGGTCACCATGGCTGGGCGGTAGCGGATATTTTCAATTTCGTTAGAAACCTATTTTTGATGGAAGAAGATGATAAACTCTCCCTTCTTCCGCTACCAAAGAGCAAGTGGCTTGAAGACAAAAAGCAGATAATACTGAAAAACGCCAGTACGACATTTGGAGAAGTGAGCTACACAATAAGGTCAGAAAATGCCGAGACTGTAAAAATCGAACTAAAATCCAAATTCAGGAAGGCGCCAAGAGAACTCGAGATCACCCTTCCGTTCGAAATAAAAGCTGTAAGTTCTGATGGCAGGGAAATTGTGCTCGAAAGAGGAACGAAAAGTTTTCAGGTTCCTCCAACCTCTAAGAAAATAGTTGTCTCGGTAGATCGCGGGACTAACAAGGAATAAAATGACTGCCCCGAGTTGAAGCGACTTTTTTACACTCGATGTGAGACATGTTGTTTTGTGCTATTATATACAGCTGTATGGGAAAGGAGCGATTGAGTTGTCAAATGTCTGTGATATATGCGGGAAAAAGCCGGGATTCGGTTTCAACGTAAGCCACTCCCATAAGAAAACAAAGAGACGCTGGACTCCGAATGTACATAAGATGCGAGTAAAGGCAAACGGAAGCCCAAAAACGCTTAGGGTTTGCTCAAAGTGTCTGAAAGCTGGAAAAGTTTCGAAATGCTGATTATTAAAGCTTAAATATTTTGCTCGAGAAAGATCTCGCCTGTAATAAGATTCAAAATTCTTATTACCCCGTCCTCAAGATATCCTGCTGTAGGAAATTCGCCAGGCTGCTTGGGAAGAGAACAGCTGCCAGCATTTACCACGGTGACTCCGTCGAGGGATTTAATCAGGGGCGCATGAGTATGGCCAACGTGGATGAGATCTATACCGCTTCGGGAAGCGAGTTTCACAATATACTCCTCGGGATACTTATGCCCGTGGGTAACGAGTATCTTAACACCATCACACCACGCAAAAGCAAAATCCGAAAGTATGTGATTGTTCAGGGCAAGTTGGTCAACTTCTGAGTCACAGTTTCCCCGCGCATGGACAACCGGCGCTTTGTATGAATTTAGCATCTCAGCAAGACGGCGTGGATCATAAGATTCAGTAATCGGGTTGAATATGCCGTGATAGAGTACGTCCCCTGCGTGGAGCATAATGTCCACTTCTCCAAGAGCGCTTATAGCGCGCTCCCAGCCTACCGGATCACCATGAGTATCACTTACCAGACCGATTCTCATGCTTACCCCCTTTCAGGTACGCGCAGGGAACACCCTTTCCCGGGTTTACCGCAAATATAATCGCATCCCATACCACATCCCGTGCCTTTTCCACCGCTTCTTTGAGATCACATCCAAGCGCGAGGAAAGCACAAATGGCGGCGGAAAGAACGCAGCCGGTCCCGTGAACCCGCTCCAGATTCAGAAACTCTCTTGAATAAACTCTATAAGTCTTTCGGGTCACAAAGATATCAAGGACTTTCCCATTATAACTTTCCCCAGGCGTCACCCCCGTAACAAGAACAGACTCCGCTCCGCGCGAAATCAGGCTTAAAGCCGCCCAGGCGCAACTCTCAACGTCACCGAACGATATACCGGTAAGCGCTTCAAGCTCCTCGCCGTTGGGAGTAACAATGAGGGATACGGGAATCAATTCGTCCAGAAGTCTCAATTTCGCCTCGGTCGATATGAGTTCCTCCCCACTCCCACTACGCAAAACAGGGTCAACGATCACGGGCAAACCGGCAAACCTCCTGAAAGCTTTAGCAAGAATTGAAACTGTCCCCTCAAAACCCACCACTCCCGTCTTAACAGCTGCAGGTGTGATATCTTCGAAAAGAACTTCGAGCTGCTCAGCCACAACGCTTTCATGCAGGTCATAGCGACCACGGACACCGGCCGGTCCCTGGTAAGTGATGCAGGTAGCGACAGCGGAGCCAAACACTCCGAGCTTTTCAAACGTCCTGACATCAGCGATAATTCCTGCCCCGCCGGAAGGATCAAGTCCAGCGCAGGTAAGCGCAACCGGGATTTTTCTTATCAAAACGCACGCCTCACTTCCACAGGCAATTCAAGCGAAATGCTCATATCCCAGATTTTCAATGTTTACCCTGCTTCCATCTTTCCTGACGATGAAGCTTCCCTCATTCGCGGACACCATCCTTCCTATCATGGTGACCGGAATTCCCCGCTCCCCACAGCACCGACTGATCTCTCCAAACGCTTTCTCGGATGCCGTAAAAACCAACTCGAAATCCTCCCCGCCTCCCATGAACCATTCAAACGGGTCTTCACCCTCATGTTCAGCAAGCGAAACGAGACTTTGTGATACGGGAAGGAGCCTTTCCTCCAGGATACATCCAAGTTTGCTCTCCTCGCAGATGTGAAGGAGGTCTCGCGCAAGGCCGTCGCTTGTATCTTCCATCGCGCTTGCACCGGCGGACGCTATTATCCAGCCAGCCTCTACTCTGGGCTTTGGCCTGAGGTGCGATTCGACAAGTTCGGGGAATCGTGCTCGTAGTTTTTCATCGTTTTTGGATAGTATATAAAGGCCGGCAGCGGAATCGCCAGTGTGACCAGTCAAGCCAATCAAATCCCCGACTTTAGCGCCTGATCTTCTCACGCTTCCCCTGATATGAGGAACGCCAGCGACCGTAACCACAAGGGAAAGGCCACTTCGAGAACGGCTTACGTCTCCTCCTATCAATGCGCAGTTACATGTCTCAAGCATCTCAATAAAGCCGCCGAGCAAGCTTCTTATTTGCTCCTCGCTCAAAGGTTCTGAGTAAGCAAGAGACATCAGGACACAAAGGGGCTGCCCTCCCATTGCTGCGATGTCGCTGACACCACAAGCCGCGGCTTTCCACCCCACATCCGAAAGACTGTGAGTATCGAGGTTGAAATGAATACCCTCAAAAATGCAGTCAGTAGTGAGAAGGACGTCACCACCTGAAAAATGGAAAAGGGCTGCGTCATCCCCTATTGAGATTTTTATACCGGGATAGTTCTCCGCCATCTCATTCGAAAGCTCCCGGATTATGGATATCACCTGTCTTTCCGTAAGATATTCTTCAAACATGTAAAATTACCCGATATTGTTTTACTCCATCGCACTGACTGGCAAGCGCTCTAACAGAGGTGAATTGAGACCTCAGCAAACACCCCGGCGGCTTCCAAGAAATTCTGCTATGAACTTCATGGCACAGAAATCGCCACACATAGTACAACCCTTCTCATCCTCCACCTTGCATGTAGAAAGTATTTTTCTGGCTTTCCTTTGATCGATAGCGAGCTCCATCTGAGCTTCCCAGTGAAGCGCTTTTCTCTGCCGGGACATTTCGTTATCCCATCCCATAAAGAACGAAGGATTCCTTCCAAGGTCCGCCGCGTGAGCGGCAATCCTTGTCACGACAACACCCTCTCTAACATCCTCGGGCCCGGGAAGTCCCAGATGCTCCCTCGGGGTAACGTAGCAGAGAAAATCTGCGCCAGCATATGCTGCCAGCAAACCTCCCATCCCGGCGACAATATGGTCGTATCCCGGGGCCACGTCCGTTACCAGAGGACCAAGAACGTAAAAAGGCGCACCGCCGGTAATTTCTTTAGCCAACCTTACGTTTTCTGCAATCTGATTCACGGGAACATGCCCAGGCCCTTCTACCATTACCTGCACTCCGGCTTCGCGGCATCTCTTCACCAGCCTACCCAGAGTCACGAGCTCCTGTATTTGCGCGCTGTCAGTTGCATCCGCTACAGCACCAGGACGAAAACCATCACCAAGACTCAAGGTCAGGTCATATTTGAGAGCGATTTCCAGGAGACGGTCAAAGTCCTCATAAAGGGGATTCTCTTTCTCATTGTAAATAATCCATCCGGCAAGGAAAGCCCCTCCACGGCTCACGATATCGGCAATCCTACCCGTTTCCTCAAGACAATGCAGCGCCTCGGTGGTCACTCCACAGTGGACAGTTACAAAATCCACTCCATCAGCCGCATGTCTTTCGATCGCGTCGAACATCTCGTCGGGTTCCATTTTTACGATGCTGCCGTGTTTTTCCTGAGCCATTATCGCCGCCTGATAGATGGGTACCGTACCCACAGGAACAGGAGAATTCTTTACTACCGCTCTCCTTACGCTGTCTATATCGCCACCGGTTGAGAGGTCCATAACAGCGTCCGCTCCCGCATCCAGAGCGGATTTCAGCTTTTCCATCTCGAACTCAATAGAAGCAACATCAGCAGACGTCCCGATATTCGCGTTGACCTTAACTCTCAAGCTCCTGCCAATCCCGCACGGGCGTTCGAGCCTTCTCAAGTTGTTACAGGGAATTACTGTAACCCCTGAAAGCACGTCTTGGGCAATTTGCTCTGGATCAAGCGGCTCATTCTCCGCTGCCCTACGGACAATTTCTGGTATAACGCCTTCCTTCAAAGTGTCAATGAGAGTCAAGTTTCATTCCTCCATTGTTTTACGAATCGCCGGGGTTCACTCCTTTAGACCCCGGCGCAGGTTTGACCGGACTGTCTTTACAATGCTCTCCGTCGCTTTGACTATGTCGGAAGCATCGCAGACCGCGGAACATACCGCAACCCCTGCGGCGCCGGCTCTTACCACCTCCGCAGCCCTGTGTGCGTCGATCGAGCCCACCGCTATGACCGGAATTCTGAATCTCTTAACGTACTCAAGAATGCCATTCAGGCCGATAGCTTTTCCAGCGTCAGGTTTGGTGGAAGTTGCGTAAACCGGTCCGACTCCAAGATAATCCGCGCCCTGGGCTACTGCCCTTTCGGCATCCTCGATGCTATCCGGTGAATAGCCGATTATCGCTCCCGGACCAAGAATTTTCCGCGCATCCCTGACTTCAATATCCTCGACGCCAAGATGCACCCCATCGACTCCGACAGCAGCCGCAACATCAACCCTGTCATTGATAAATAAAAGCGCTCCCCTCTTCTTTATTTGCGGGTTCAGGTTTCTCGCGATGAGCATCATCTTCCTGTCAGACATTTCCTTATCTCTTAACTGAATTGCCCGGCATCCTCCTTTAAGTGATGCCAACGCTATCTCCTCATGTCCCCTCCCTCCAGAAGGCGTCGAACGGGTAATCACTATCACCCTTGCTTTTTCAATCCATTCACGCAACGTACTCACCCTCAGGAAGAAGCCGCTTCTTTTCTTACCAGCTCCGCCGCAATCTCAGCCGCTTTCTTTCCGGAAAGAAACATTCCACCGAAAACGGCGCCCATTCTCGGAGAACCAAGAACAGCGTTTGCAGCCATTCCGCAAACAATGATTCCAGGATAAACCTCTCTTGTGTTCTCGAGCAACTCCATCTCACCCATTTCAGCCCACATCGGCTTCTCGCCTATAACCCTTCCGGTATCAGTGAGAAGGCGAGAGCCGGGTATCTTTTTCTGGACATTCTTGATCACTTCCGCGTCATGACCACTTGCGTCGATCACAACCTTAGAGTGAATAGCAAGCGGATCAACATGCATTCCCGCAAGCTCAACGGCTCGCCAGTTGATCACAATACCCGCGATTCGGTCATCCTCCCTTATCACCACGTCCTCAACGGAAACACCAACCCATATCTTCGCTCCCGCGTCTACGCAACATGCTGTGCATTTCGAAACCGCTTCCACCGGGTCTCCTGTATAGTATTCGCCTGCGAAGTGCCTGAGTTTCACCCCAAATGTCTCAACAATTTCCAGAGCAGATCTCTGGACAACTATCCTTGGAAAAAGCATTCCACCTCCCCACATCCCCCCACCAACGTAAAGGTTTCTCTCGAAAACTCCTACCTTGAGGCCTTGCCTGGCAAGAAAATATGCGGCAGTAACACCAGAGGGACCGGCTCCGGCGATTGAAACATCCAGTTCGAGTGAATCAATAAAATCGCTCGAAAAACCCTGTATAATCGCCCTGGTTATTTCAGTCTCTGAAAGTGGCATTCAGACCTCCTTGTCTTGCAAAATCGACCCGTTCAGGCGATCCGTGGCTTTTAACAACCGCCTCGACTCAATAAAATTTTTTGCTTTTTTGTTTGACACGCCAAAATCACATAGTCGCCGTTTTTCAAAACCGCCAGTAATAAAAAATTGGAGCCGCGCCACCAGCTGGGCCGGCTCTTCCTTCACAAGCATGCTATCCCTACGCTAGCATTACCTAGATCAGGTTCATCCGGTCAACGGGTCGCGCCCGTACTCTCAGCCCGCGAACACGAGCTCCCGTCTGCATATGAAATTCTTAAGCGATTTAATTATATATTTCATTATATATAATAAAAATAGTCAGCTGCTCTGTCAGAAAGTTTATGCTATATTTTTTGAGCGAGATTCTTAACAAAAAACCCGCTTTTCAAAAATCAAAACAAATCTTCTAAGAGGTGATGCGCTTGTCCGAAAAAAGAAACGACCGTGAAGAAGAAAAAAAATCGATCGAAAACACTTCTCAGATCGACGGTGATAACATCAGCCAAAATAAAAGAAGAAGAACCAGTTCACGTCTGTGGACACCCTACGGAGATCCAGCAAAAGAGCGTATTTCATCCAGAGATAAAAAAGAGACTGACAGGGGAAGTGAAGAAGAGTTAAGGAAACGCGCCGAGGAAATTCTGAAGAAACTTACCGTTTCGGACATAGTCATAGAAATGGTCATAAATCTTTCCAGCCTCGCTTATCAAAAAATGGGAATACCAAAACACGTAAACGCTGAATACAAAGACATGGAGCAGGCGAGGCTTGCTATTGACTGTATCGACGCGATTTTGAAAATCCTGTCAGATAGACTACCAGCGGAGAAAGTTCAACCTCTAATCGGCACACTTGACAACCTCAAACTGAACTACGCTAAAGAAATATAGAGTCAATTGAAATAAGCTTGCCAGCATAATGGAAAGGAAAAGCAGATCTTTTATGAGGTAAGGCGAGATTCATCTGACCGCAGCCCGAGCCCGTCCTCCCTCAAACCTTATGTAATATACACCACCTGCGGGATCTATCGGAATAGATTGCAAGTATCGCGGGACAAGTTGCTCAATGCTT
>JACVIW010000065.1 GCA_015711695.1 Candidatus Geohydrothermomicrobium daggyaiense | reverse complement strand
ACGATCTCAAGTTCCCCAGCGAAAGCGGCTCCAGGATACTGCACAATACCCACTTTCGGCACCTGGAAAGTGACGGTTTTAGTCGCTGCGACAGCCGGACCCTTTGCAGACCCGGTATTCCCGCATACACCGCTCGGAATATCAACCGAAAGTATCGGTGCCCCGTATTCGTTTATTGCTTCTATTACAGAAGCGTGAATACCAGTTGCTTCTCCTCTAAAGCCTGTTCCGAATACAGCATCAACGACAAGATCAAAGCGTGGAGCACGTTCAAGGAACTGGGAAACCTTCTCATCTGTATTGACCTCAAAAACTTTAACCGCGGAGTTTTCAAGTCTTTTAAAATTCACCTTTGCGTCATTTCTAAGCCTATCAGCGCTTCCCACAACGAATACTGAAACATCGAGCGAGCTGTCCCGCCCAAGATATCTAGCCGCCACAAAACCGTCACCACCGTTATTACCGGTTCCAGACCATATCGCGACCGAATTCCCTCCGCTTTCAGAAAGCATTTGTCTGGCGACCCTTGCGACTTCAAGCCCAGCCTTTTCCATCAATTCAAGACTCGATATGCCCGCAACCTCGACAGCCGCTCTATCAGCCTTTGCCATTTCCTCAGGTTTTAAAACTCTCACAGATGGAACAATTCGCTCTACGCTCATCTGTTCAAACTCCTTCAAAAAAATGTTGCAACCGTTTAGATGCAGCTACGATCCTGTTGTCAAGAACGGCTAATTGAAAAGCCATACGAGGTAAATATTTACGCAAGGCTTTTTTGAAACCATTTTATCTTCAGGCCGAACTCCTTTGCCATGGGATTAAGATATTCTTTTTGTTGAGAATCTGAGTCTTTTTCACATCTCACATTAAGTTGTTGCAGCATTTCCGTTAGTTTAGCCCATTTGCACCAGGGAATTTGACTCCTCATGATCCCCGCGCGAAGCGATAACCCAGTATCCAACCAGAAAAGCTGTAACAAGCATAAAAAAAGAGAACAGGAGAATCGCAGGAATGGAAAGAATAGTCGGCGGTATGAAATTCCGTAGTATAAGGCTTTGTCTCCCGGGGATCATTATTAGAATTACCGATATCAACCCCGCAAGAAAAAGAAGCAACATGGCAGCACAAATCGAAAAAACACATTTTTCCCATTTCGAGGAATTAGAAAAAGGCAATGGGGGATTTGAAAAAAGGCCAAGAAGCAAAAACACAAAACCTATGACTAACCTCAAAGAGGTCCCGTAAATGAGACCACCCAAAAAATAGCCCACGTTCTTTCCGGAGCTCAAAACCGCAATCCCATAGTTGGTCCTGATCAAAGTATCAGCCCTGCTCAGCGTTTCGATAATGGATAAAAGTATCAAGCAAACTCCCGCGAGAAAAACTACAAACAGAATCGAATGCCTGAATTTGCCTGGCGTATAGAACTGAAGAGGCGCTTGTGGGGCACTGGTTCTAACAGCCTCTTCAATACTCGTATGCCTGCCTGACTTTCGACTCGTTGCGTCACCCTCAACTGGAAAGGCGCGGGGTTCCCCTTCGGTCTTTCTTTGAAGTCTGGCGCCACAGCGGTGACATTCTTCGCACCCGCACCTCTGTTCAAGACCGCATTTGGGACAGTACATCATGAAATTATTATCACTCCACCGTGACAGTTTTTGCCAGATTGCGTGGTTGGTCCACGTTACATCCCCGAATTTTTGCGATATGGTAAGCCAGAAGCTGAAGAGGGATGACAGTAAGTGGTGGGGATAGAAGTTCTATCGTCTCAGGGACACGCAAAACGCGGTCACAGACTTTCTCAATATCTGGATCGCCCGTCGATGCAATTGCTATGACGGGTGCTCCCCTTGCTTTGACCTCTTCAATGTTACTGACCATCTTCTCATAAAGAGAATCTCGAGTCACCACCGCAACAACCGGAACTCTCCGATCGAGAAGAGCAATAGGTCCATGTTTCATTTCTCCCGCGGGGTATCCCTCGGCGTGAATGTAGGATATCTCTTTGAGTTTCAGAGCTCCCTCCAGTGCAACGGGATAACTTATTCCTCTGCCAAGAAAAAGAAAATTCTCGCAATGGCTATATTCTTGAGCGCATTCGGCAATGGGTTCAATGTCCGCGAGCACGTCTTTCATCAGGACCGGGATACCCCGTAAAGCTTCAGCAATCACCCCGTATTTTCCGTCGCTAAGTGCATCTCTTATTCTTCCAAAATGCAGGGCAAGCACTGCAAGAGCAGCCATCTGGGATGTGAATGTCTTTGTCGCTGCAACACCGATTTCAGGTCCAGCATGTGTGTATATAACGCTGTCAGCCTCACGTGTCATCTGGCTGCCAACCACGTTCACAAGCGCAATTACGGGAACCTTTGCCGCTTTAGCCTCTCTGACACTCGCGAGAGTGTCAGCGGTCTCTCCAGACTGGCTTATGGCGATAATCAAGTCCTGCTCGCTTAAGACTGCGCCTCTGTAGCGAAACTCGGAAGCGATCTCAACTTCGACGGGGACTTTCGCCCATTGTTCGAATAGATATCTCGATATCAGTCCTGCGTGATAAGAAGTACCACATGCAACAATCACGATCCTCCTTAATGACATGACGTAATCCTTATTCGAGAAAAATCCCTCTATAGATATTTCTCCCTCTCTGCTGAACTTATCGGCAAGAGTGTCCATAAATGCTCTTGGCTGCTCGAAAATTTCCTTAAGCATGAAATCCTCGTATCCGCTCTTCTCGGCAGCGTCAAGGTCCCATGTTATTTCTTGAGGTTTTCTTTCTATTTCAACACCATCTAAATCGGTAATCCTCAAAGATTTACCACAAACCGTCACGATCTCGTTATCTTCGAGAAAAATGACTTTCCTTGTCATCGACAGAAAAGCGGGGACAGCGGAAGCCACAAACCACTCGTCAGTGCCCACTCCGATAACCAGCGGGCTTTCTCTTCTCGCGGCGACAAGCGTTTCGGGCTCTCCCCTGTGAACAACCGCAATCGCAAACGAGCCTTCTAACTGTCTAATTGCCTCCCTTACAGCAACCGACAGGTCTCCTTCATATTTTTCCTCGATCAGGTGTGCGATAATCTCAGTGTCAGTTTCGCTCGAGAACTCATGACCCCTTTCGAGCAATTCACCTCTTAATTGAGAGAAATTTTCAATAATTCCGTTATGGACCACGAATAAGTTTTCATGGCAGTCGCTATGGGGATGAGCGTTTTGCTCACTTGGGGCTCCATGAGTAGCCCACCTCGTGTGCGCAATTCCAATTTTTCCGGGCATCACCTGGTTCGCAAGATGATTCTCCAGGATGTCAAGGTTGCCCCTAACCCGCAACCTCTTAAAATCCCCATTTTCTCCAATAACGCATATTCCGGCTGAATCATACCCCCGGTATTCAAGCCTCCTTAAGCCATGTAAAAGAATTTCCTTCGCTTCCCTATTACCCGTATAACCGAATATTCCACACATTTCTCTCCTTTTCGTAGATCTAAATCATGCCCGGGATTCTTCATAAGAGTGAAATTCGCGACCTCGCTTATGTTTACCGGTCCATATTCATAAGAGCGAAAACCTAGTAACTCAAATCGCGAGTTCACGCTCAAGAGCTTCCGCGATTCTTTTTGCTACAGACTCCGCAAACTTTTGACTTCTTGCCTCTACCATAACCCTCACGACAGGCTCCGTTCCCGATGAGCGAACCACTATTCTCCCATCCTCCCCAAGTTCATCTTCATACTTTTTGATCAATCCCCAGACCGACATATCGGGAGAAAGTCTCTTTCCGCTTCGGGAACGAACATTTATCTGAACCTGCGGAAATTTCTTTACGACGCTTGATAAGCTCGAAAACGATTCGCCCGTGTCCTTTATTATCCCGGCAACCATGAGAGCAGTAAGAGTCCCATCCCCGGTAGATGCGTGTTCACGAAATATTATATGGCCGGACTGCTCTCCCCCCAGAAGAGCGCCCGTTGAAAGCATCTCCTCCATAACGTACCTGTCACCAACCCTTGTCCGTACGTTACGAATGCCTAAAGAATTAAGAGTCAATTCTAATCCCATATTGCTCATTACGGTGGTCACAACGACGGGGGGGTGTAACAGGCCTTTTTCATGAAGGTATTTCGCGGCAACGCCCATTATAGTATCCCCATCCCTGACCTCACCATTTTCGTCAACACAAATGCACCTGTCCCCGTCCCCATCCAGAGCGAACCCTATGTCGGCTTTCCAGGAAAGAACAAGATCAGCGAGCCTGTCGGGGGATGTTGAGCCGCACCCGAGGTTTATGTTCCTCCCATCAGGTTCCGTCCCGATCGTTTCAATTTCCGCTCCCAATCTGGTGAATATTTCGGGACAGGTCTTGTAACCAGCGCCATTCGCACAATCAAGAGCGACTCTTAATCCGGAAAGATCGCATTTCGCATTCGACGCAAGTATCTTGAGATACCTTTCATCTGCATCATCCATCACCGTGAGGACACCGATATTTTCTGGATCACCTTCCCGCTTGGCGCTCGAACCGTGAAGAATCGCCTCGAAGTGAGCCTCGATCTCGCTTTCCACTTTATCCGAAAGTTTGTAACCGCCCGGCCCGAAGACCTTTATCCCGTTATCCCTGTAGGGATTATGTGACGCCGAAATAACAATACCAGCCGATGCCCCAATATCCTCGGATATGAAAGCAATGGCCGGTGTGGGAAGCACGCCGCAAATATATACGTTTGCGCCCTCAGAAAGAATTCCAGCAACCAATGCCTCCTCGAGCATTTTACCGGACATTCTCGTGTCGCGACCCACAACAATCAGGGGATTCTTTCTACCAAGCGCCCTCACGATCGCCCGACCAGCTGCAAGCGCCATTTCGGGGGTAAGATCTCGATTCGCCTCCCCCCGAATACCATCAGTGCCAAAATATTTCTTTAAACCTTCCGGACTGGCGGGTGATTGATCACTGCTCATTGATTCCACCAAACTCAAACCAGTTGTCAATCCTGAAAAAACGGCACCGACCCATAAAGCAACGCTACTGAATCATTAAAAAACCTGCGAAGCTGTTGTCAAAAATACGAATTTTTCGGACTGTTACAAAAAACAGCATTTCGGACAAAAATCGATAAAGAATTTCCATCTTCCGGTAGAATTCTTGAAAGAAGAGCTTTTTGCGTCATTTCTTGAGTGAGGATTAACGCTTGGAAAATTGTGGTCTTTTCCTCGCTTTTTTAAGACCGTATTTCTTTCTCTCTTTGATCCTTGCATCCCTGGTCAGGAATCCGCCCTTCTTCAAATCAGCCCGGAGGGTCGGATCAGCCTGCACAAGTGCACGCGCTATACCAAGTTTTAGAGCTCCGGCTTGCCCGGAGATACCCCCGCCCTCGATTTTGGCGATGACATCGTACTTTCCTTTTAGATTTGTGTGAGTCAGGGGAGAAATCGCCTCGATGCGAAGCCGCTTCACCGTAAAGTATTCCTCAAGGCCTCTATTGTTGATCTTTATTTGACCCGAACCAGGATACAGTCTCACCCTGGCAACCGCCTCTTTGCGCTTTCCGGTACCCCAGTAGAAATTGTCAGGCAATTTAAACAACCTCCAGATCCATAACGGACATTGCCCTTATACCCTTTTTAGCACTCATAAGTTGAACGGCGGGCAAAGTAAATACGCAAAAATCATCCTTCCAGATCGATGGCGACAGGTCTTTGCGCAGCATGAGGATGCTCACTGCCTGCATAAACGTGCAATTTCTTTATCATTGCCCGCCCAAGCCGGTTGTGTGGCAGCATTCCCCTGACCGCATGGATTATAATTTCTTCTGGTCGAGACTGCTTTAGCTTCAAATAAGGGATCTCCTTTAAGCCCCCCGGATAACCGGAGTGCCTGTAATACATTTTCTTCTGTTCCTTGTTACCCGTGAGAATGACCTTATCCGCATTGATAACGACAACATGGTCACCCGCATCAATGCCTGGTGCGTAAAGGCTCTTTCCTTTGCCCTTCAATATTTGGGCAATCTGGCTCGCGAGTCTGCCAAGTACTTTCCCGTTCGCATCCACAAGATACCATTTTCTTTCGATTTCCGCTGGTCCGGGAAACCGTGTTGTCTTCATCGTCTTAAGAGCACCCATTTTTCTTTGTTCCCTCTATAGTCGGAAAAAATGACGCCCATTATCCGGGCGCCAGGAATCGCATGCAGTATCAGCATAATAGATTAAGCTGCCTCCCCTCGCAACAACACCCACACCATAACAGGCTAACTGCTCGCGCCAGCCCCGAGAAAGGTTACTTCTATATACGCTTCCGGGATATGCTTCACTTATCTACAGGGTATTAGCCTTTGCTCTTAAACTCTTCCTCAAGTAATTTCTTCAATTCTCGCTTCAGTATTTTGCCAACACCGCTTGTCGGAAGTTCATCCATAAAATGGAGCACCTTGGGAACCTTATATGGCGCAACCCTTTCACGGAGGTATTGCAAGAGCTCCTCCTTTTTGGCATCGCTTTTCTCGACTCCGGGCTTTAACACCACGGACGCCGCGACGCGCTCCGAACCAGGTCGATCAGGATCAGGAATGCCAACAGTAGCCGCCATATCCACGTCCGGGTGCTTGACGAGGATGTCATCGAGCTCTCGCGTGAAAACCTTGAATCCGGAGACGTTCACCATATCCTTGACCCTGTCAACAATGTAGAAATACCCATCTTCGTCCATATATGCTACATCCCCGGTATGCATCCACCCATCCCTAATAGCGTAGGCAGTTTCCTCGGGTTTGTTGTAGTACTCTTTCATTAACTGAGGTCCTCTGACTGCGATCTCGCCTGGCTCACCCATCTTTGCGGGCTCTCCAGTGAGGGGATCTATAAGTTTAAATTCCGTATCCGAAATCGGCATACCAATTGAAGCCGCTTTCTTGCGGCCATATCTCGGGTTGCATGCCGTCACAGGGGAGGTTTCGGTCATGCCATAAAGTTCAATGAAATTGCCCTCACCTATGATGCTTTCGAGTTCCTTTATGTTTTCAGGCGGGAACGGCGCAGCTGCGCTCAGGCACCACCACAGGTTGCTCAGGTCAAGCTTCGAGAACTCCGGATTCTTCATCAATTCAAAAAACACCGTTGGAACATTCACTATTATGTTCGGCGTGTAACTTTTTACCGCGCGAATAATAAAATGAGAATCCCTTGGATCAGGCACAATAATCTGGGTTGGACCATGAATCATTATAAAACCACCGAAAGCAAGACCTGCTATGTGGAAAAGCGGGAATGCGCTTATCGCAACAGTTTCCGGGGGCATATCAAGCCATACGAGAACTTGCTGAAAATTCGACATGTAACTTTTTTGTGTTAACACTGCGCCTTTGGACGGTCCCGTTGTTCCCCCCGTGTACATTATAAAGATTGTGTCATCCATGGTCCTCGGCACAAGGACTTTTGATGCTGGCATCCCCTCAAGCGCATCCATGAAACTTATCACATTTTTCCCGGAAAGCGGGCTAACCTCCCCTGTTGGTATCTTCTTCAGCGCTTTGCCTAGCACCCTTTTTAGCCCCGGCAAAAAATCGGCAATGCCTGTTACGATAACCGTGGAGAAGGGAGCTTTATCGGCGACCTCCGCGATTTTGGAAAACATAATATCAGTGGTTATAACCACCTTAGCCTTACAGTCGTTCAACTGATGCTCCATCTCGTGCGCTGTCAGAAGCGGACTCACTCCAGTTGAAACGCAGCCAGCTTTCTGCACGGCAACAACGCTAATATAATGGGCGGGGATATTTGGCATATGTAAGCCAACCACATCACCTGGCTTTAAACCTATCTTGATAAGATAAGCCGCGAGTTGATTGGATAGCGCGTCAAGTTCCTTATAAGTGATCTTTTTTCCCATGTAGATCAAAGCAGTCTTATTGGGATATTTTGAGACGACTTCATAAAATTTCTCGGCGTAAGTCTTTCTTTCGTATTTAAGATTAGGCGGCACATGCTTATCGTAATTCTTCAACCATGGTTTCTCACTGTAAACGTCAGTCATGCCACTACCTCCTCTAATCTCGAGAAACAAAAAACGAAATAGGACCAAAAAGGCGTCAGAGGTTTGCGACACGGGGATCGGATGAAAATCCCGGAGGGGCCTTTCAGGCTGACATCATCCTCCTCAACCAACAAGCGATTAAAGAAAGAAACGCTGAAGCGTGCCGCCCAACAACCCCTTGATCGCGTCATAAAAAGCACCGCTCCCCTCAAGTCCAGGGTAGTCCCCATCAGGACCCGCCATTCTCATCCGAATAGCTACCATGCAAGGCTGTACATGCTTAAATTATTTTATTATCAATTAAGTTTTAAGGAAAGTACTGCTATTTCCCAAATTCGAAATTACAAATCTGATGCGCCGTACACAATACACTTAGCAAATTGCGAACCCCAAAAAGCCTGTCATTCAACTCAAGTGCAACGTCAATCCATAAAAACATCTTCCGGATAGGACACTTCCCAGAGGAAGAGTCCATGCGGGGGAAGCGGTTGAGCACAGGGACCAGGGCCTCCCTGGAGGTTTTTCTTAAGAGCTTCTAAACTTGATCTGCCAGATGCTACATCAATTAAGGCTCTGCATAGAACCCTGACCATTTTGTACATAAACGAATTTGCTCTAACAGTTATATAAAAAAGACCTTCAAAGCAACCCATATCTTCCGCCTGACATCTTATTATTTTCCTCACAGTGTTTTTTCCATCTGGGCCCACCTTAAATGCGGAAAAATCATGCGTCCCAATTACCAGTCTGCACGCATCTTTTAAAATATCTCTATTTATATGCTTTTGGTAAAAAAACGCATATTCTTCAAGAATTGGTGATGGAGCTGCTCTGTTCAAAATAAAATACCTGTATTCCCTCCAGATCGCGTCACGCCTTGGATCAAAACCATCCTTGACTTTTCTGACCTCGCTCACTGAAATTCCCCGCGGCAGAATAGCGTTAAGGCTTCGCTGAAATACCTGTATGTCGAAACTTTTCGAGACAGAAAACGATGCTACCTGCCCAATAGCGTGAACCCCGGCATCAGTCCTCCCGGCACCCAGAACACGAACGTCCTCACCCGTCAGTGTAAGCAGAGAATCTTCGATCGCGCCTTGAATGGTCTGTAAACCGGGTTGCTTTTGAAAGCCTTGAAAGTTGGTGCCTCGATATTCGACTTTCATATAGTAACTCGGCAATCTCCGCCTCCCTCTATATCTCGCGGCGCGACTGCACCACAATCAGCACGGGAGATCGACCTGGAGCATGCACACCATTTACCAAACAAGCTCCTTTTCGATCATGGAATCGATAGAAGAATAACCAACTATTCCTCGATCAATAAGACTCATCGCCGCACGAATTTTATGCCTCAAATCGGGGCTATCGCATACACCTTCAATCTGTCTCAACAAATCCAAAATCTGTTTCATTGTTCTGACCATATCCCCCACTGAGACATAGGGATACTTAAGCAGTATTTCCTCGAGCTGGCTTCCGCTTGCCCAGTCAGACGCCATCCGGGCAAATCCCGTGTCGATGGACCCGAGAAGATCGAGTCCCATTTTCTCTTCTTCCTCCTTGACATTTGAGTATAAAACCTGAAGATCCAAAAGGATTTCCGAAAGCGGGCCTTTCAACCCACCTGAGTAATCGTAATCATCTTTGTTTCTGCTAGAATCCTCCTCTCTTGATTCGTATATGAACCACGAAGCCAGCGCTACCAGTTCAACCGGCTCAAGTCTGTCAAGGTAGCCCCGGGTAAGAGATTCAACAACGAGAAGGTCGCACTCGTTATATATCCGCCTCAGCAGTTGGCCCTTCGGGGTTAAAGACTCTTTCTCGAGAAAACCGAACCGCTCCATAATAGACATTACATTCTTTAGTTTTTTGGACAGCGCCTCATAACTCGATTCCAGAGATTTCTTCGCATGCATTATCTTTTCTTCAAGTTTCTCTTCTCGCCTTGCAGCCTCGAGACATCGACTTTTATGCTGGCAAGCGTGACACGGATAGTTCTTAAACTCCTTTTCGAGCGCCACAAGAGTTTCGCTTAAGGAAATCTCTTTTTGGCCAGGAATAACGGTAAAATTCATTTCCGGGGAAGATCTCATCAAAAGTTCCATTTTTCCACCAACTGACGATCTCACTTTCTTGACCGGTGAGACAATTTTCTCGATATCAACGGCGCCTATTACCCTCGGGGGATGCTGAAGAGAGCGGGTGCTTATGCGCCTGAATCTCCCTTTGGAATCAACTACAAGAACTCCTGGTTCTCCTCGCCTCGAAGAAGGCTTTCTGACCACCGCTACAACACGTGGCGCTTCCCTTTTTCCACAGAGAAAAACATCTCCGGGCTCAAGAGAGAACAACGCGTCGGTGATCTCTCTTCTCTTCTTTTCTTTTCTAATCTTGGCAAGAGTCCGGGAAATTCTTGCAATCTCGCGCTCGAGTCGCCGATACTCTCGCGCGTCAGCTCCCAGCTCGCATACTGCGCCCTGAGAAATCAGGGAAATTTCCTCCCTTAGATGGTCTATTTCCGTCTCCAGAGTCACGACTTTTTGATCTGCCAGATATTGACCAAAAGACCTGTTTATAATTCTTTCCGCCTCATCT
>JACVIW010000064.1 GCA_015711695.1 Candidatus Geohydrothermomicrobium daggyaiense | reverse complement strand
ATAGATTTTTATGAACAGGCGAACGCATACTTGGGGAAGACCACGCTTGCTGTACGCTGAGGATTTGGTAGCACTCGCATTGAGGATATCGACCAATGTTGCCTTTCCGTCCGCTACTCACCCTGATTGATACCAGAAATATCCCGCTTTAGAAGCTATTCTATCATGAAGGTCAACTGTTGTTCTGATTTGAACGCGGGCAATTTTTGCCGTAAATCGCGCTTAGAACCTCTCAATAATAAACTTTCTCATAATTTCGAGTCCCGTTGTTTGATAAGATTTCGATGCGGTAGAAGGAGCATTTATGAAAAAGATTTTTTAAGAAGCATGGATTATCGAAAAAGAGCTAACCGGAATTTTTTGACCGAGACGAAGAGGATTGCAGGGGAACTTCTATCATGAAAGAACAGCACGTCAGAGGCTTTTTCTGGGAAAGCCACACTTTGTTTACATGGGCGTCCCTTAAAATTACGGAAATGCCTTTTCAGATGGAAATTTGATAAATTGCGGGGGTCCTGATATGTCTGGCAGCCGCGAACTCTATGGACTTTCCGAATTTGAAGTTACAAAAAGAATCCAGGAAGGAAGGACCAATGCGGCAAAGGAAATAACGAGCAGAAGCCTTTGGCATATTATAAGAGCGAATGTATTCACCCGTTTCAATGCTATTCTCGGCTCGCTGTTCGTGATAATCATGATATTCGGGCAGCCTGGGGACGCCCTTTTTGGCATTGTTCTTGTCTTAAACACTCTCATTGGAATCACTCAGGAGTTGCGCGCAAAGATTGCCCTGGACAGGCTTTCAATCCTTGTGGCTCCATCCGCGTACGTGTTAAGGGAGGGAAAGACACGGAAAGTTGAGACGTCTGAAATTGTTGAGGACGATGTTGTCTTATTGAAAAGCGGGGATCAGGTACCAGTTGATGGAATTGTTCTCGAATCAGATGGCCTCGAGGTCGATGAATCGCTTATTACCGGGGAGTCCGTGCCGGTGAAGAAGGTTGAAGGGGATCAGGTCTTATCAGGAACCATTGTCGTCGCTGGTTCCGGGTATATCGAAGCGGAGAAAGTGGGTCAAGACACATATGCGCGTAAACTCGCGAAAGAAGCGCGACAGTTCACGATTGCGCGGTCGGAGCTCAGAGAAGGGATAAACCTCATCCTTAAATATATTACCTACATCATGATACCGGTTGCCTCCATCCTTCTGTTAAGCCAGTTGAAATATTACGGCACGTTTGTCAAGGCAGTTCCCGGGGTCGTCGCGGGACTTGTTGGCATGGTTCCGGAAGGACTTGTTCTGCTTACTAGTGTTGCTTTTGCGGTGAGCGTGATAAAGCTTGCCCGGAAAAATGTCCTTGTGCAGGAACTTCCTGCCGTCGAGACACTCGCGAGGGTTAATGTTATTTGCCTTGATAAGACTGGCACCCTTACAGACAGGAACCTTAGTTTGGCGCATGTTGAATTCACTTGCGATGATAAGGAAACGGCGCGAAGAGCTCTTGCGGCAACTGCACACCTGCCGAAGGTAAAGGATTCAACCATTTTCGCGGTGGCTGAGGCTTTCGATAATCCCCCCGACTGGAAACCGATAAGGGCTATAGAGTTTTCTTCCTCCCGGAAATGGAGCGCGGTTGAGTTCGAAGGGCACGGAGCATGGTTGCTCGGGGCTCCAGAGGTTCTCCTTGCGAGCAGGGAGTCAGGGGAAATTATGAGCAGGATAAGCGAATACGCGTCATCGGGGATGAGAGTGCTACTTTTTGCCAGAGCTCAATCCCTTATTAAAGGCGAAGAGATTCCGGATGATATTCAACCGTCGGCGATCCTTGTTTTGCGGGAAAGGATAAGGCCGGACGCGGGCGCCACCCTGAAGTATTTTAAAAGCCAGAACGTAAGCGTGAAAATTATCTCCGGGGATAATCCCGAGACTGTCGGTGCTATCGCCAGGCAGCTTGGTGTTGATGGAGCGGGATCCCCTGTGGATTCACGCAGCCTTCCGGAGGATAAAGAAGAACTTTCATCCTGGATGGAAAAGAGAACCGTTTTTGGAAGGGTAACCCCAGAACAAAAACGGCGGATGGTTGAAGCGCTTCAGATGAGGGGACATGTCGTGGCTATGACAGGGGATGGGGTTAACGATGTTCTTGCCCTGAAAAAGGCTGATATAGGCATAGCAATGGGATCGGGTTCTCCCGCGAGCAGGGCGGTGGCAGAAGTTGTTTTGCTCGATGGACGTTTCTCGACCCTTCCGGGCGTTGTCGCAGAGGGAAGGCGTGTGATAGCCAACATGGAAAGGGTGGCAAATCTTTTTCTCACGAAAAACGTATATTCCACGCTTCTTTCGATAATTATCAGCATCGCTGGATGGGCTTTTATCTTTCTTCCCAGGCATTTGACTCTCATCAGCGCGATAACTATAGGGACTCCCGCTTTTTTCCTTTCATTTGCGCCTACCGCCGATCGATATAGGCCCGGATTCTTGAAGAGAATACTTTCGTTTTCAATACCGGTCGGACTGGTTGTGGCGGCCTCTGCCTTCATCGCGGGTTCCCTTTCACATGCTCATCAGGGAGTTCCCTTTTCAGAGTCGCGAACTATGGCAACGCTTGCTATCGCTATTATCGGAACCTGGATTATCTTTGATCTCGCGCGCCCCCTGTCGTTCTGGAAGGGATTGCTGCTTGCGGGAATGATTATTGCGATTTTTGTTGCTTTTACGGTGCCGTTTTTCCTTAAACTCTTCGCGCTTCAACTGCCCGGTCCAGGACTTTTATTGCAGACTTTTGCGATTGCGGGAGTGGGTGTAGCGCTGGTTGAATTGATTTGGAGGTTAACCGGAAGAAAGAAGTGGATGCTCGCTAACGTTGAATGAATGTAATTCACCGGATGAGCCCTGACTTATTTAAGGCGAGATGGGGCAGACCATGATCTGTGCGTAAAGAGGTTGTAATGTTCCATCCTTGCGTGAATGATCCACAATCCTTGAAATCCACGCTTTTTCTCACAGGTTTTCTGCTGTGAGGAGTTCACAGGAAAGGCTAGCTTCAAAAGCGCCCGCGGGTAAGCGATTGCAGTAATATCCACAACTGATATAATTCTCGCGATAGCGGGAGCAAATAATGGTTGAATCGTTGAAAGCAGGCGGCAAATATTACATCGCAAGGGATATTCACAGCAAGGGGAAACCTATCTTCAGGAGAGGCGATCTCGTTCAAATAGAAAAGATCGCGGAGGAAATCCCCGAGTACCCCGGGGCCATATATGTTGTCAGGTCTCCTGTGACTGGACTGGCTTACCTGCTGAAGGGGGAAGATTTCATTTTTCCCGGTCCGGTAGACATGGGTTCATTGTTCGCAACACCCGAGCGATCCCCTCGAATTGAGCAAGTTAGAGACGGAAACGCGTCACGCCGCTTTGATACAGGCGCGCTTGCTGGCTCTGGACCGAAAAGAGAGGAGTCGGAATCAAATGTCCAAAAGGTGTCCACTGGCGAAAAGATGGTAGGAAAACAAACAATTGAGAGGGAGACGACGCCAGATGTTGTGAAAACGATTGAAAAAGAAAAACCTGAGCCGATTTTCAGGCATGGATATAGCCCTGAACATTCGATTGTTGATGAGATTGCGGGGAGAAGCGCACCAGCAGAATATAAGCGCGAGAGTTTGTCGAAGGTAGACAAAAAAGAGCGGGCCGAGATGATGAGGGAGGAGGCGTGGCAACTTGCCTCCAGTGGGGATGAGCGTGCTGTGGCACCACTCATAAAAATGCTGGAAAGCGGTGATTCAGAAAGGAAATGGGCGGCGGCTGTCGCCCTTGGCGGTTTAGGCGCCAGAGAAGCAGTGCCGGCTCTGGCAGCGGCTCTGTCTGATACGGATCCCGATGTGCGTAGAGCCAGCGCGCAATCTCTGGGACAAATAGGCTCACCACGTGCAGTCGTAGCTCTTCTTAAAGCTCTCAATGACGGAAATGATTTTGTAAGAGAAGACGCTATCGAGGCTCTGGGTAGAATACGTGACCAGAGAGCAGTCGAACCGCTTATCGGCGCTCTTGAGGATTTGAATCCGGCGATTGTCAAAGCAGCCGCACTGGCCCTTGCCAAGATCGGTCATGAACGGGCAATACCGGCGCTATCTTACCTGAAAATTCGCAAGAACTATATTCATTCAGATATTCTCAAGGTACATTCTGAAGATGAAAGGCAGGAGGTTAAACGAGCCGCTTCTTTTTTACTGGCTTTATGGAAAGATGACAGGGGGTTGCCCCACCTCCTTGACGCCCTGAAAAGCGGGGATGCTCATGAGAGGAGGATCGCGGCGCTCGCGTTGGGATTCTCCGGAAGCAAAAAATGTGTCCGGCATCTAATTGCTGCTATTGACGATGATGATACTGCTGTGAGAGTCGAGGCTGCTCGTGCTCTCGGGAGAATCGGGGATGTTTCCGCTGCGGAAAGGTTAATAGAAGCTCTCGATGGAGATTCCAAAGAGCTCATAAAAGCTGCCGCATATGCTCTTGGTCAAATCGGAGCGGATTGCGCCGTAGATACTCTTGGCAGAATTGCTGTTTCTTCTCCTGACCCTGCGCTCGGATTGGAAGCGGTAAAGGCGCTCGGAAAAATTCATGATCCGAACGCAGTGCGATATCTTATTGCGGCGTTAGAACATGGTGAGAGACCTCTCAGGAGACATGCGGTAAAGTCTCTATGCGAAATCACAGACGGGCGCGCTTTGAAGTCCCTGGTAAGAGCTCTTCACGATAGAGACAGGATTGTAAGGAAATACGCAGCCTTGGCTCTGGGTAAACTCGGTGATCCGGAGGCTTCGGCGCAATTGATAAGAGCGCTTGCTGGCACGGACCCCGAGCTTAAGAAAGCTGCCGCGTTTGCTCTCGCATCGATTGGTGATTCAGCTTCGGTGACTGCGCTTATGAATTATATTAAATCAAATGATCTTGAAGTGGCCGCTTCTGTTGCGATGTCGCTCGGAGATGCTGGTTACAGGATTCATCCCGAACGTCTGGTGAATGCGCTTAAAGCATTAAAAGATGATGTATTTCGGGTGATAGGAAGCGAGTTTTCTTCAAGTGACCCTTCAAAAAGAAGAGCTGCGGCACTGGCGGCAGGGATACTTGAAATTGAAGCTGCTTCGGAAAAACTCATTTCATTGCTTTTGGATGAGGAGCCGCATGTCCGAAGTGCCGCCGCATTCTCTTTAGGTAAAATCCTAGCCCGGTCCGCTGTGCTTCCCCTGATTGACTTACTTGGTGACCCCGACAGAAGTGTCAGAGCTGCGGCTGCTAAAGCGCTCGGTGATATCGGGGACGAGAGGGCTGTAACTGCCCTGGTTGAAGCGCTGGGGGATCCCGCAGGAAGTGTTAGTATGGATGCGGCTGAAGCTCTCGGCAGGATCGGAGAACCGGCAATCCCGGTGCTTGTTGAACTTCTGGAGAGCAGCGAGGCGAATATTGATGCAAAGAAAGCGGCAGCGTGGACTCTCGGGTATACAGGTAGCAGGGAGGCAATTCCTGCGCTTGTAAACCTTTTAAGGAATGAAAGTGAGGAACTTAAAAACGTTGCCGCTTTCGCTCTTGGTCAGATAGGGGAACGCTCCGCGCTTGCGTTTCTTGAGGAGGCTTTATACGATGGGTCACCCGGTGTGAGGGAACAGGCAGAAAGTGCAATCAGAAAGATAAAGAATAAAAGGAAGATAGAGCCTTTGATAAAAGCTCTTTCAAGCAGAGACCGATCGTTGCGAAGCGCTGCCGCAATAACTCTGGGTAATGTGGGGGACGAAAGAGCGGTGGAGCCATTACTGAGGGTCCTTGGAGATTCTGACCCGGAGGTGCGTTGTGAGGCGGCTGAAGCTCTAAAAAAGCTTGCTGACAAAGCTTTCGAGCCTCTATTAGAAGCACTAAAAAGCAGAGACCCTAACGTTAGAAAATCTGTTGCTCGTGCCCTTGCCGGTATCGGCGAAAGAAAGGTTTTGGATTCACTGATTGGACTTCTCTCCGACAATGATGAAGGAGTGAGAGAAGAGGCTATATCCTCTCTTGCACAGCAGGGTAAAGGAGCGCTTGACTTGCTGGTTACCGTGCTTCTTGATCAGGGAAGAGAGCCCCTACAAAGGCGCGGCGCTGCAGCAGCGCTTGGAGCTATGAATGCGGACGAAGCGGTTGGTCCGCTGATCTCTCTTTTGAACGCTGAAGACCCGAAACTCAGGGATGAGGTTGTTAAGGCTTTGGCGCAGATGCGAACCAAAGCGATTGCCTCGCTTGAAGAAGCACTTCAGGACGCGGAGCCTCTAACCCGGGCAGAAGCCGCGAGAGCTCTAGGGAGAATTGGTTTGAGCGAGGCTAAGATCCCTCTCTTTCGGGCTTTAAAAGATACTGACGGGAAGGTGCGCGCTTCCGCTGCATTTGCACTGGGTGAAATAGGCGATGCGGAATGCGTTGATGTTTTACTGAAGGCTTTAAAAGATAAGGATTCCCGCGTTCGCGAGCGTGCGTCTAGAGCCCTCGTGCGTATTGGAAAGCCGGCCGTTTTACCGCTCTTAAGGATCGCGGCTGTGGATGATTCTGACGCTGGAATGCTTGCAATGAAAACTCTCCGATTAATTGGCGACGAAGGCATACAAGAGTTTTCCCGCGCTTTCGAGAATGGCGATGAGGACGAAGTCTGGGTTGCTGCTCGTCTTTTGGGAGAATCAGGAGCCAAGGGGGTCAGTTTTCTCTCCAGTGGCCTCTTGAGCCAGGATATTTTCAGGAGAAGAGCGGCTGTTTACGGTTTGGGACTTACTGCGAGCGAGAAAGCGCTCGGTCACCTGCTGCGAGCCTGTGAGGACCCAAGTTCAGATGTCAGGGCGGAAAGCGCTGAGGCGCTCGGTAATTTTAATAGTGTTATTTCTGAAAAAGCTCTCCTGTCAGCGCTGGAAGATAAGGATGGGCTCGTCAGGGCGCATGCCGCGGTTTCCCTCGGAAAAATAAGATCGGCGAAAGCGGCAAAACCCCTTGTGAAAGCTCTCAGAGATGAGGATGAGGATGTGAGGGAGGCGAGCAGGCTCGCGCTGATTGAGATTGGAGAACCCTCAATTCGACCGCTTGAAAAATTGTTGCAGGTTTTGAGCGGCACGGAAGCGGAAAAAATTGTCGAACTTATCGAAACGGTAAAAAGTGGAAAAAGAGAACGGGAAGAGAGATTGTTTTTCGTGACAGAAAGTAGCTCACAGGAGGCACTCGAAAAGAAGCCGGGTTATAACCCATAATTTGAAATTAGATCATTAGACGGAGAGGTCAGGGTCATTTTGTTGAAATATTGACAGGGGGTAATCAAAATGAAAATAACCGACGCGGAGGCGTATCTTTGCCATTTCCCGCTTTCGGCTCCTTTTTACCCGTCCTGGATTCCTGGAGTTCCGCAGATGAATAACAGCTGCCTCATTGTGCGTCTGGTCACTGATGAGGGTATTGATGGCTATACAGCCTCCGTGGGCTTCTTGAACGAAATGAAGGGGGTTCCTGAACTGTTGAAGCTTTTTTTGATTGGCAGAGACCCTTTTAAAGTTGAGGATTTCATCAAAGTTTTTCGTTCAGGTAAAGCGGTAGGAATAAGGGCATGGTTCATGGATGTGGCGCTGTGGGATATTATCGGTAAAGCAACGGGACAGCCCATCTATCGGCTCTTAGGTGGTTACCGCAAGCGGGTAAAGGCATATGCTTCTACCGGTGAGATCAGGGAAGCGGGCAGAAGGGTTGAAGACGTGCTCGCGTTGAAAGAGATGGGCTTCGGTGCAGTCAAATTGAGGATAAGGTCCGAAAGCATCAGAGAGGACATGGAAGTTGTGGAAGCGGTGAGGGACGCTGTAGGTGACTCAATGGAAATTATGGTGGACGCAAACCAGGCATGGCCTGTACATGGCTTTTCGGAATATCCGACGTGGGATTTGAAAAGAGCGATTGAAACTGCCCGGAGGTGTGAAGAACTAGAAATACTCTGGCTTGAGGAACCGCTCGGTATGTATGACTACGAGGGCCTATCCATTCTCACGGCTTCCACTTCAATCCTTATTGCTGGTGGAGAGATGAACTCCGATATATACGATTTTAGAGAGCTTATAAATAGACGCTGCTATGATATCGTCCAGCCTGACGTGACCCTATCATGTGGAATCACTAACGGGAAGAAAATCGCGGGAATGGCTGAAGCGGCAGGGCTGACACTAAATCCTCATACCTGGACGAACGGGATAGGATTTGCGGCAAACCTTCATCTTATGGGTGCGATTCCTAATTGTACTTATTGCGAATATCCAATAGAGCCGCCCGGATGGACGCCTGAGGCAAGGGATATTATGCTTTCGAGCCCTATACGAGTAGATAGTGAGGGCTTTGTTAACGTTCCCTCTTCCCCGGGGCTCGGAATCGAAGTGGATATGGAAAAGGTCAGGGCTCACGGAGAGAAGATTCTTTGATGGGTGATCGCGGGGAGTGGGCTTCATCGCTTTTCTCTTCCCCCCTGCCTTGCTGCCAGAAATAAACTCGTTTTCGCGGTTTTCTTATAAATACACGGTAGGCGTGATAGGCAAGACCCAGTGTCCAGATAATGATTGGTATCAGGGAGTAAATAAGCCAACGTGGAATGAGAATTCCAAGGATTAGTAGATAAGCAGATCCGGAAAGCCACATGGTAAGGTGAAGAAAAAAAGTGAACTTACTCAGAGCTTCCATTGCTCTTCTTCTTTTTTCTTCATCTTCAATCGTGTCGGGAAGCCTGGGAAACATGCGTCGCTTCTCCTGTACGTAGACTGGTTTCAAGGTTTAGTGTAACTTAGCATTGTCCAGGGCGCCAATCAAATAATTCATATTCTCTTGAGTTCACCGATCAAGAAATACGCTCTCGTAAGATGCTTCGCGCGCCTGTGAACCGATCTCTCGAGCGAATTCGATTCCTGTTTCCTCGATCTTTTCCTCAAACGGTGTGTTTTGGACCTTCTGAAGGGTTTGTTTTGATAGGTTTGCATATATGGCTTTTGTTTTTTTGGATGTTTCAGCGTTTTTCCTCCCGCTTTCCTTTAATTTCTTCCCATACCGCTCACCAAGCCCGGGTAGCGCTTTTTCAGGATATCTTAAAGGTGCCCGGGCTTCTGTCCGGAAAGGGCTAACATCAGAAATTCGGCGGCTGTTCAGAAGGCTCGATCCTTTTTGAAAAACGAAAACCCTCGTGAGATTTCCCCTTATCGTAAATTGACCCGTCATAATTCTTATCTATCTGAATATTTTACGGCGGTGTATTTCCTGTTGGAATTTTGTCTGTTTTTCGATCAAGGAAACGCGCTTCCGGAAAGTTTATCAAGCGAGAACTTGCGTACATGACACAGGATGTTGGCATTGTAAAAAGCTTGAGGGTTGGATTCTGGATGCGCGATCTGTAATAGACGCGGATGGAACCGATAAGATAAATGTCTTTGACTTAAAAATCAGGCTACACATGCACGACATGAGAGTTCCCGGTTACCTTAAACCAGGGACGGGCGAAGTCGGACTATCTGATGGTATCACGGTTTATCTGGGTGATATGGCCTCTGTTCCGATGTACTCAAGGTTCGTTAACAAATCACCCGACGAAATGCGTTCATGTGATGAGAGCAGGTACGAAATATCTCTGGGCTAACGTTGCCTGTTTCGTGACGTGATCGTTGCTCCCGAGCCTCTCTACTACAGATGGAGCCTGATTCTGAAATGTCGCTTGAAAAGATAGCCATAAGCCACGAAAAAACGCGACAGGCTTCACTGTGATTCGAGGTTGCGCTTACGCGCAGTGGAAATGTCTTTTCTGTGCCATGCACCGGAGCCTTGAGAAAAATCTCATGGTTTACGAGAAAGGCCCTTTTGACATTGCTAAAGTTGCAAAACTTGTCAGTTATGAAGGGTTCGTTCGTTTGTTCTGGCATGTGAAGACACTAACCTCCAGGATCTTAGCATAGTAAGGATGCTTGAGTGCGCTCGGGTGATAAAATCGGTAAGTCATATGAGCGTTCGCGCGCAGTTCGGGCCAACAGATGACCCTGCTCTTGTAGACGAACCCAAAGGCTTCGCTGATTCTGTAGCGGTAAATATTGAGAGCTTATACCCGTCGATCAGGTGGCTTGCAACATAGGGAAAATCATTTTTGAGACCTGGTACGTACCCCAAAACATGGAAGAGATGCGTTGATATCTTCGGGCCGGGTAAGTTCACAAGTTTTCTGATAGCTGGTTTCGGTAAGAGCCATATTGGCATTTTTGAGGAACAAGGCTGTTAACATCACTTGGAGTATACTCTACATTATCCCCCTGAGGTCGCTAATCGGCACACTCTGGAAAACTTTGAGCGCCTTCTGCCTGGGAGCTGGTTCAGATTTTCGAAAGGTTTTTTGATTTGTGAAAAAAGCTGGACTGAGAGCGTCTGATGTAAAAGCGGGCTTTGTTAGGTGTGTGGCGTGCAAAGCGTTTCCTGTTATGACAGACTGAAGAGGATAAAGCAAAGTTAGTGGTTTTTCGAGAAGGAATAAATCAGGCTGACAGGGCGCATTCTTTTTTAATCTTCTGCTTTATTCTGCAAAGGGCATTATCCACGACTTTTACCTCAACATCTAAAGCACCGGCTATTTCCTGATAACTCTTTCCTT
>JACVIW010000063.1 GCA_015711695.1 Candidatus Geohydrothermomicrobium daggyaiense | reverse complement strand
ACCTAAAAGTCTCAAAACCTGCTTGAAGGATTTCAACCATGTCATCCCTGGAGTTGCTCCAGGCGTCTTTGTCCATGCGCTTGATTCGCTCAAGCACTCGGGAGAGTGGTTCCATGTAAAGCATCTCTACCCTGGCGCAGAACGCCCTGATAAGTCTGCGGTACTCAGATAAATCCCCTTCTATTTTCTCCGCTGCTTTTCCCGCTCCAACAAACACGCATGCAGCGCCCAATACCTTTGAATCATCCCTCACAGGGTACGTCCTGTACTCAACAGTCATAAGGTCGCCATCCTTCCGCCGGATAACAGCCTCCCCCTCCAGAACAATCTCCGGGTTTTCCATCACCTGAAGCATGCTTTTCTCAAGCGGTGCAAGCGGATTTGCATCGAGTGATGCCTCGGCACTCAGCATCATCTGGTGCTTCTCCTCGAATTTAAACCCCGTTAGCGCCTGTGCCATTCTGTTGAAAATTGCAATTCTTCCATCCGAATCACATGTGATTATCCCTGTGAACATCTGTTCGAGAACTGACTCCGTAAACCCTCTTTGCCTGGCAGCGACATCAAGACTGCGTCTCGCAATTCGGTAAAGTTGCGCATTCGCAATAGGAAGCCCCGCAAGTTCAGCAAAACCCTGTATAATTCGTTTCTCCTCGGGAGAGTAAGCGTGAGGTTCTTCGTTCGCGGTCACAAGGACGCCAAGAAATTTATCCCTTTCCACTATTGGAACGATAATCATGGATTTAGGCTCGAAGCTCCCGAAGAAAACATTATCTCTTCGATCGACTGCGGACATATCATCAATGCAAATCGTTTCTCTGTTAGCTGAAGCCTCGCCTATCAGCCCTTTAGTGAGAGGAAACTCTTTGAAAACAAGCTTTGACTCGTCCACGCCGCGCGCAAGAGCAAGTTTGAGCGTGTTCGTGCTCTTATCATATAGATAGACAGCACCAGCGACATCTCTCGTTGCTGAAAAAGCATACCCGATCAGGTCATTGAGTATCTCGCTGAGTTCAAGGCTCGAGCCTATCTCTTTTCCAGCCTCGAGGAGAAACTTTAGCCTTCTGTTAACATCTTCGATAACCTTGAGTTGCTTCGAAATCCGTATAGCGTGCGCGCGCTCAAGAAAAACAAGATATAAAGCGAGTGAGATTATCATCACGCCGAGACCGAGTCTCAAAATCCAGAATACTGATTCCTGCTCAAGGCGCTCCCTGACGATGCTGAGGTTAATGACACCCAGTAATACGATAGCGCTCAAGATAAAGATAACAACAAGGAATATGGTCACAGGCCTGACTCTGAGTTCTTCATCCTCCCGGATTGCCCGTTTTTCTTTTAAACCACGAAAAAAATTCCTCACTCCGCCCAACCTCTTAATTGTAATCAGGAACGCTTAGCTTCTGATAAGTTTTTCCCCACACCTTTTCCAACAATCCGGCTGGCTGGGTATCCATTCAAAATCAACGTCATAAATGTGGTATTGACAACGAGTTATCGATCCCTATTTTTTCAGAACAAGGCCGTTTATTCAAGAAATCCATTTCTTAGCGGCTTTGCATTTTACTAAAAGAGCATTTAATCCACTCTTCGCGCCACGCCTTCAGAAATTGCCCCCACAAGCGCGAGAAGCGCGCTTCGGTGCGCGCTTCTTTCAGGGCAAACCTGGTTCCACGAATTTGCTAACCATAACGTTGGTTCGGAAGACTCCGTATCTCCCAATCACTTAAGCCTGGCGATAAACTCATCCACAGGAATAGCGGCAAGTGTCTTGATCCTCACCGAACCCCTGGAGCCCAGTTCCACAGAAATTCGGGCAATGGTCTCAACATCAGGTGCTTCAAGAATGTTCACGAAATCATACTCCCCCAGAACAGCATACTGATCAAGAACCTTTCCGCCGAGGGCTTCGACGTCTTTGTTAACTTCTTTGATCCGCTCTGGATTCTTTTTGATTGTGGCAGCGCCCTCATCCGTAAGACTGCTAAGCATTATGAACTTCGGCATCTCTCCCCCTTTCCTCAATCAACTTGCTGATAGTTTTCCATTCTACGCCTGGTTGTGTTTCCCTGCAAAGGGAAACGTTTTACGTCACTATATCGCTCGCGTGCACGCCATATCAATTGCGCTTGAAGCCCGGAAGCGTTATTCGTTATTATTTTCTACAATTGGACGATTAAAGGTCTTTGTTTTTTCCGTTCATGTATATAAGAAAATTCTTGTAGCAAAAAATTTTTATTTTCCAAATTTGTCAAGGATTCGAAACGACAGAACTCTCGTCACACTTAAAGAGGTAAGATACGTTTTCAGAGGAGAATATTTTCCGCAAGCTATTTTGCGAAAGGGGAAAAATATCAATCGTTAAAAGTTTTTTATTGACAGCTTAAGTCTAGAAAGGCACAGGGTTCTAGGTGTTCAGAGTATTATCAAAGATAATAAGGAAGCACCCCTGGATCGTAGTCATTTCCGTGCTTGTTTCCTCTGCATGTCTGGGAAGCGGCATCGGAAGATTGAAGGGGGATATCAGCTACTATAGCCTTCTTTCCCAGGACTTCCAGAGCGTAAGATCTTTAAATGAACTTAATAAGCGCCTGGGGGGTTCATCGTTCGAAACGGTCATGATTCGGGCACCGCGAGTGACAGACACAAAAATCACCAGATTTATCCTGAGCCTCGAAGATAAGATAAGGAAAGACAGCCGTTTTAACAAAGGCCAAATACAGATGGTTCCCGGCGTGGAGGGGGAGAATGCCCCGCTCATTTTAAAAGAGCCGACTCCCATAATCATGAGCTACCTGACACCTCTGATTGCCAATTTCAAAAAAGAGATGGGAAAGAGGGGGCTCTACCTCTCTTTGAGCAACCTCGACGACGATATGGTGAAAGCTTTTGCCGGAAAAGACTTACAGACTCTCATCGAGGAAGACTACCTTTCAAATCCGCAGGTGAAAGAGTCTATTGTTGGAAAGAATGGATTTATCACAGCGGATTACAAAGCAACGCTCATCATGCTCAAGGTCGGCGCCGCGCTGACCGACTACCAGATGGTAAAGCTGGCAGGCGATCTTGAATCTTTTATGAAAACTGAACTCGGGAAAATACCCGGAGTCATGATCAATATTGCTGGCGATGCCACCCTGGCACGGGATTTCGACCGTCACATAAGGAATAAGACCATAATGCTTTTCCTCATCTCGCTCATCCTTGCTGCTCTTATCCTTTTCAGCTCTTTCAAAAGATTTTCCGACACAGTTTTTCCTCTCATTTTCATGATTCTCTCGCTCATATGCACACTGGGCATAATGGGCTGGGTTAATATGCACTACTCCATTGCATCTGTGGCAATGCTGCCCTTGCTTCTCGGGACTTCACTTACGTTCATAGTCCCCTTCCTCGCAAGATACTACGAGGGAATTGAACACCACTTTCGCTCTGTCGATTCGATATCAACCGCGCTCACTACCGTAAGTGCGGGAATCCTCCTGGCTGCAATAACAAACGCTTTTGGATTCACCGTTTTTAGATTCAGCTCGCTTCCCCCACTTAAAGAATTCGGCGTATCGTGTGCCGTAGGGACATTACTTAGTTTCGTTTTCTCCATCACCCTACTCCCCGCAATCATGATCATTCGCGATAGGAGTTACGAGAAAATTCCGCAAAACGGTGATGTAAAAAGAAAAACTCACTTCGATGGGCTATCGAGACGAAAGAAAAGAGGGCTGATCACAAGAGCCGCAGACAGATCGATAGAATCACTCGGGTCACTTTCTGTGCTCCATTCCACCAGTGTGATAGCAGTCTTCGCTGTTTTAATACTGCTGGGGTTTGCGCAAATTCGTACTCTAAAAACCGATTCGGACTTGAGACGGCTTGTGCCGAAAAATCTTCCAAGCATCAAATCAGATTACCTTATCGAAAAGTACTTCGGCGGCAGGCAGCAGGACTTCATAATAGTACGCGGAGATGTCCTTGCGCCAGAATACTTAAAAGCTATATACGCTGCGGGAAATGCGATAGAACAAGATGCTCTCAACATTTACGGGAAACAAAAGATTTACCCTTCCGGAGGAATAAACTCAATAGCAAAAATAATAATGAGCGTAAATAACGGAATGCTGCCGGGTACAAGAAAAGAAGCTGAAGAACTGATAAGAGCAGCTGAATCCAATGGCGCATTTGTGACAGGTACGCTTTTAAGCAAAGACAGGCGCTTCTCCATTATCTCTCTAAACGGCATAGCGGCTATCGAGATGGAAGTCATTGACAGAAAAATGGATATTATGAATAAAAACAGCGCGAAATTTTTAAAGAGCGCGGGACTCGAGTATGCACTGGGAGGGATTACGCCTCTGACCAAAGATCTCACGAAAAACATCATTCCCACAGAGATAATGTCCTCCATAATCTCTTTAGTCCTCTGCGCTATCGCACTTATAGCGCTTTTCAGATCATTCGCATATGGGATGATTACCCTCTCAGTCGCGTTTGTGGGGGTCGCAGCCGAACTCGGATTCCTCTCAATGATGGGGTGGCCAATCGATGTAATAACTTCCCTTGCTTCCGCTCTCGTAATAGGGGTGGGTGTAAATTTCGGGATACTTTTCACCCATAGATATATGCATGAGATTAAAATGGGCGAAAATAGCCCTTCCGATGCGATAAAGATAACAATGATTAATCTCGGAAGAGCTAACATTGTTGCGGCTGTGGCGAGCGTCGCTGCGTTCCTCGTGATTATGCTTTCGGATATCGTGCCGCTTAAACGCTTCGGCGGCGTGACGGCCTTTGCTATAGGCGGATGTATTATTTCATCGTTGACCCTGATGCCCGCTCTACTTCTCAAGCTAACAGGTCACAGGACGCCCCTTGTGGAAGAGGCAGTTCCCGAAACAGGAAGTTTCCCCAACAAAGCATAACAACATCAGGGATTTCAGTAGTTCCTTAAAATCAGGCGATACGCTGGGTACGAGCAGGGAAGTTACTGCACGAAGAACCCGGTGAGCTTCTAACGATACAAGTTCATTTTCTTTGGTTTGTCTATCCGCGAACAACTGACTCGTACAACTGCTTGAGAGGGCAGAAGTCATTACCACATTCCGGACATCCCCTGAAGAAAATCGCGGATATTCCCAAAAGGAGCGAAACGGGGTAAAGCACCCTTACTTTTTTTGTGCTTAGCGCCTCTTTCAAAGGCAAAAAAGCTATCAGTCCCACCATAGTAAAGTCAATTAGCATCGTATTTCGATCAAGTTTCTTTTTCTCGTCACGGGGCATTATTCTTGAGGTAAATATTCCCAGGAGCGTTGAACATGTTTTTCCATAATACTGGCATCTGGCGCACACTACTCTTCTCCATAAAGTGTGAAAAAATCCTACCAGCAATAGGTAAGGAAGCAATTTTTTGGATCTTTTTCTCACAAGAGCTGTTGCGCCTAAAAAAACAGGCAGCATCATCGCCAACTGATTTTGGACCGCTGTTTTAAGATCCCAGTTCGGCCCTTCATTTTCTCCGAAAACCTCTTGTGACTTCCCCATAAACATTCAACACTCCCTTTCGCCCGCCTCGAATCAAGTTCATGTCTTATTTTAACCTTAAAATAGGACAAGTCAGTAATGACCAAACATAACAGGAGCAGAAAAATCCTTTGCAGAGTACGAAATAACATAAAGAAGAACTGAACGGATGGATTCTAAGTACTTTTATCAATAAACCTGTCGAAAACAATAGTGCCGCGGATTTGTCATCACAGTTATGCCTGCTTTCTATACTGGGTGCACCTTTAACATTTTAGAGGTAATATAGAGAAACAAATTTTACTTAGCTATTTTCCAAGGAGAGTACATGTCGCCTGAATGCCCTTTCTGCGGTCATTCAAATGAGAATACCAGGATAACCTGCAGTAAATGCGGGATGGTTCTAAATCAAAGCGAAGACTCTGTAAAATTCCTGCATGAACCGCCTGTAATGGTAAAGGAAAAGCATATTTCTCAAACGTCAAGACAAGAATCCCCTGCTCTGGAAGACAAAAACAGATTCAACGCCGATAGCGCTGAGCGCGCTGCCAAAAACGCCAAAACGCAAGAAGAAGGGGCTCAAACCGGTGGCATTGAGGGAAAAACTGAATCAGATGGTGGCGAAAACTTTAGCCACGCAGAGTCCGCGCCAGAAGCAAAAGCTCCACCCGGTTTTGTTTATCCACCTTTTTTTGGATATCCCCTCTATTTGATTCCAGTCCAGCCTCCTTGCTACGGAGGTTTGATACCATGGTCATATACCTATTTACCCTATGTATACCCGGCTCCATACCCATATCATGGGTATTCTGGATATCAGCAGCCCGCGTATGGGAATTTTCCCCCAAAGGGATACTGGAATCCTGCTGGTTATCCGGCGCCAATTCCGGCGCAAAGCGCTCCACAACCGGGACATTTACCTCTTGACACGCAACGTGGTATGATTCCGAGCGCTTTCGCGGGCAAAAATGCGCTAAGGCGCAGGAGATCTTTCTGGATAACCATGATAGTGATATTCCTCTTGATCATCGGCGGCGCAGCAGCATCCTGGTTTGTTTTCTTTAAGGGAAAAGGAGCAAAAACATTCGATCTTGGCAACGGAACTGTTGTGGGCGCCGATATTGAGTTCAAAAACATGACCCTCACTCAGAAAGGAGAAATCCTCACGCTGAAAGGGAAATATGAGAATAACTCGAGGCGAGAAGGAACGGTTACCGTTACACTTGACGTCATCTCCTCTGACGGGACAGGAGAGCTTCTTTCTTTTGAGATTCCTGTGAAGAGTTTAACCACCCGCTCTTTCTCGAAAACACGGACCAGGAAAGTTTCAATAAAATCAATCAGCATAGGTGCGCTTGTCTTGAGCAGCAATTCAGGCTCGAGGAAATACGAGAGTTACCCGTGGATAGAGGAAATGCAAAACCAATACTTCGATAATCCCGGACAGCCTAACACTGAAAGCGAAGATTCAGAATCCGGTTCCCGGTCGAGCAGCGGATCAAATAGTGGGTTACCCAACTACGGTTCCGATATCCTTCCCTTTATTCCACCGCAGATGCAATCAAACCCCGAGTTGCTCAGATATCTGCAAAACCCACCGAACGAAAATTGATGACGGTATACTGACAGACAGCGAGAAAGGCTTAAAATAACCGTAGATTTTAAAAGCATGAAGGTAAGTGTGGAGGAAATGATAGCAGTGACAACCACCCGTGTTCTTTTTAAATCCTTCGAGAAAATTAATCTGTTTCGTTTCTCTGCCATAAAGGTGGAAGCAACGCTTTGTATATTACTTGACCGCATCGCGAATAAACAAAACTTCAAGCCCTCTTTCGGAGTGAAGACCTGTATCCTGGTGAAAAGCAGTTAGGTTCATGGACATAAATCGGATTAATTGTGAAGATAAACACAACAATGCTGAACGTCAATCTCTCATGAACAAATCACTCTCTGATTCCCTTTTTTGTGCTGTTGACGTTGAGACTTCCGGGCTTTCCGCGTCAAGCAGGATTGTTGAAATAGGCGCGGTTCTTTTTCGCCTTAACGGCAGGGTATCCACATTCCAGAGCCTAATAAATCCTCATCAGAGCATTAGCCAGAGCGCCTCGAAAATACACGGGATTTCAAACGAAATGGTAAAGAACGCGCCTTCCGCATCCGAAATCCTTCCGCTCTTGATGGATTTTATGGATGGCTCAGTTTTAATAGCACACAACGCTTCTTTTGACGTGAAGATGCTCTCCAGCGAGATGGAAAGAACAAACCTGCCCCGTCCTTCACAACCTGTGATCTGCACGGTTAAGCTCGCAAAATCCGTCTTCGCGGGTCTTGAAAACTTCCGGCTTACAACGCTCGTAAAGCACCTGAAGATAGACTGCGAGCGCTTACACAGGGGGCTTGACGACGCCCTGGCGGCAATGGAGGTATTCCTTAAAGCCGCCTCTAACTTCTGTCCGAAAACGAAGGTGAAAGAACTGCCGGGTTTCGAAGGAATTTTCACCCAAATATGTTCACCACCCCAGGAAAAACCCAGGATAAAAGGAATACCAGAAGAACTTCCTTACCTGGCGAATATGAAAATACCGATTGAAATTGAATACGGATCACCCAACTGTCCGCACCCGATCATAGTAACACCTGTGAGGGTTTACAATAAGAATGACAGGCAATACCTTTGTGCCTACAGTCATCGCGATGGTATTTATAAAACATATCGCGTAGACAGGATTCTGTTTTTCAGGAGCGCTTGACGGTAACAGGCACATTCATTTGATAAAATATCCCCAGAACACAATGTACAGGTAGGTTTACGATGCCCAGGAAAAACAGAATAACTCCCTCTCTTTACCGGGTCGCGCGCCTGTCGAGGGACCTGGAAGTCCTCTCGAGCGGTAACCCGAAAAAAATCGGTAGAAGGTTATTAAATAAGTTCATAGGGAAAAAGTACATATCGAGAATCTGGAGATTTCCCTGATTGCATAAAGGCTGTTTATTTCCAGCCCGGAGAACTTTTGAAAACCTTTCCTGGAGCGTCAGTGCTCCGCTTTCGTCTCGCGTGACTGAACAAATCCAGTCTTTTCTTTATTCCTTTCCTCCGAGCGCCGTTTCCGCCAGGCTTCAGGTAATTGTCTGTTTTTCTAGGGATGTCGAACGTTCTTTTTCTAACCCTTGATTCGAGAACTTGCTCGGCAAGAAAAAACCTATCAACCTCACATCCGCAGTCTGGACAGATTTCAACGTTCAGCGGGAGCTCACATCCGCAGAATGGGCATTCCAGCATCCCTTACCTCCATGAAGTCTCTCTATCTCACCATAAACCATTCGAGCCCCGAGTCCGGAAAGCGAGGTTAACAAACGATCACTTGTGAACATCGACAGAGTCCTCCCGTATAGTCAGAAAATATCCCGCTCGCCGGAACACTTTGATGGCGCTCAATATTCTTAACGGCAAAAAATACCATTGAGTAAAGACCTTTTTGAAAACTTTTGGAAAACAACAATGCCAGATTCTGTCATTAGTTCGTTCTTTCCAGATTAGCAGCTGCTCTTAACTCTAAAGAAAAGCAGGCTGGATTGTACTGAGAAAAAAGACTTGAACTGTAAGAATCGTTGCTATATACATTTAATATATATAAAGAATATAGCCAGCTATAGGAGGGAGTTTGTCTGTCAAGTACGCTATTCTCGGGCTTCTGCATTATCAGGATATGCATGGCTACCGCATTAAGAAACACATCGAGGAAAACTTCGGGCACATGTGGACCATCAATTATGGTCAAATTTTCACAGCCCTTAAGAAAATGGAAGAAGATGGTCTTGTGGTCATGCGCGAAGTGACTCCTTCCAATAACGGTGGACCGAATCGCAAGCTTTACTCCATAACCCAGAAAGGGAGAGAAGAATTCGCCCGATGGCTTGCCTCATTCCCGGAAAGGTCCATGCTCATCCGAGATCCTTTCCTTTTACGGTTTGTTTTCTTTGGCTTCGGAGATACCCAGACGGCCCTCCGGATAATCGAGAGTCAGATTATTGAATATGAAAAACAACTGTCCCGCCGGAAGGAAAACATGCCACGATGGAAAAAGCAGGGTGATTACGTCCGTCTCGTGGCTGAACTCGGACTCGAACTGAACACGATGTATCTTGCCTGGCTAAAAAGAGCTAGAGATGAAATCGCCCAAACAATTTCCGGTGGAGAAGAAAAGGATTTAAAGAGAAAAAAGGGCCAGACGGGATTTTCCGATGGACTTACCCGAAAACGTGGATCAGCTCGGAATATGCAGAGAAAAAAAGTGCCCCGGGGGATATGACCGTAATCAGGTACCAGGCACAAGATTACTGAAGCGGGTTTTGACCGCGAAAACAACCCCGAAAAACAGGCATGCTTCAACACAGCCTGTCAAAGCGAAACGATGGGAGGCGAGACCAAATGGAATATGAAGGAATTACCCTCGTGACTGGCGCTGCCGGATTTATGGGCAGCCACATGGTTGAATTCCTTGCCTCCAGGGGAGTTCGCGTAAGAGCAACCGCAAGACCACGCAGGGATACCAGCTTTTTCGACAGACTCGGTGTGGAATATGTCGGAGCAGATCTCACCAGGGAAGAGACCCTCCCTCCGCTCTTTGAAGGCGACGTTGATAGGGTTTTTCATTTTGGAGCGATATGCAACTTCTCAACGCCATACAAAAAGCTTTATCCGGTAAACGTGCTCGGGGTTGAAAGGATCACCCGCCTTGCGCTTCAGAAAGAAGTGAAGGCTTTCATTCATATCGCTTCAACCGACGTTTACGGCGCTTACAAGGGAACGCCTTTTACCGAGGAAAGCCCAAGAGACCCAATCGACGACTACGGTCGAAGTAAAAAAGAAGGCGAGAATATAGTCTTCCTGAGAATGAAAGAGGGTCTCCGTGCAATGATTCTCCGTCCATGCACTGTTTACGGACCCCGGTGCAACGACGGGGCGGGCAAAGCGTTCTCAAGGCCAACCTCGATTAAGGCGATCCCGGGAAGCGGAAAGCAAAGACTTTCAAACATAAGGGCCGAGGATGTTGCTGCCGCCGCTTATTACCTTTCCTTTCGGGATGAGTGCTTTGGTGAGGTATACAACATTGCCGAGGATGCCCACCCTACAGTTGAGGAAGCACTCACTCTGGCAGCGCTAGCATTCGGGACGAAACCACCAAAAATCCATCTACCCCTATGGCTTGTCAGGGTAAGCGCAAAAATAGAGGGCTGGCTAGCGAAACGCAGAGGTGTCATACCTGATCTGGAATACGATGCAGTTC
>JACVIW010000062.1 GCA_015711695.1 Candidatus Geohydrothermomicrobium daggyaiense | reverse complement strand
ATACCCTCTGGTTGATATTGATTCGTCTTCTTCACGTACTGTTAGAATACCTAACGGTATTGCTGTCAAACATCTGGTTATATCCGAAGATGTATTGAAGTGTGATGTGCTCATAAATGTTCCCGTTCTAAAAACCCACCTTCAAACGACTGTTTCGCTTGGGCTTAAAAATCTCAAAGGCGTTGTTGTGGGTAAACAAAGGCATCTTATTCACCTCGCTGGCTTGAACGAGGGCATTGTAGATCTGAATACGGTTGTGAAGAGTCATCTTACTGTGATTGACGGAATCGTCGGTATGGAGGGTGGGGGTGGTCCCACAAACGGAAGGGCGGTTCGAATGAATGTCATAATCGCCTCAGATAATGTTGTGGAAGCGGACGCAACAGGTGTAAGAGTAATGGGAGGAGACCCTGAAAAAGTAGAACATATACGTCTTGCTGCCCGTCGAGGGCTTGGTTCAATCAATGGCTTTGAAATTTTTGGTGAAGAAGCTAAGGCTGTTTCCCGAAAGCTTGATTTGCCCAGTCGGCCTGACATCAACAGAATGCTCATAAGCGGTATCGCTATGAGGATATGGGATGCTTTAAGAAGACCGGCAATGGCGATTTTCAGAGGAGAGCAAATACAGAGAAAAATACGGCTCGGGGATCTAGTAATCAACCATGACCTATGTGACGGGTGCAGGATATGCCTCAAGGCTTGTCCGGTCCACGCTCTGCGTTTTGGAGAGATCCTGGAGTGCGACAGGAATGCATGCATTCTCTGTTTCTGTTGTTCTGAAGTATGTCCGAGGGGGGCTCTTTCTAAAAAAACATGAGAAAATGGTTTTAGGAGACAATCTTGATGGACTTTTTGAATATTGTCCCGAGGAGGTAAGAGAAAAGTATTTAAACTATCCCTTTCTTGAGCGCCGTTATCAGGCGCTTCTTGAAGGCGAGTTTGAGTACGTTGCGCTTGATCTGGAAACCACCGGTTTTGACCCGGAGATTGACAGGGTTATTGAGGTTGCTGCGATAAGGGTAAGAGGCGGCAAGATCCAGAATCGTATGTCCTCTTTGATTAACCCGGAAGTCCCCATTCCTCCTTTGATATCGAGACTCACCGGTATAGATGATTCTATGGTTAAAGAATGTCCCGCCTTTTACGACTTCTTTCCCTCCATGCGCGATTTTATAGACGCTTTTCCCGTGGTTGCTTATTCGCCGCTTGAAAAAGTCTTTCTTGAACGTTTTTACAGGGATTTTGCCGGGAAGTCTTTCCATAATCCGTACATAGACACCCTCGACCTTGCAATGATTTTTTTGCCCTTTCTTAAAAGACACCGTCTTTCTGATTTGTGCCGCATTTGGAATATCGAAAAAAAAGGTGATCACAGAGCTGAGTGGGACGTTGAGTGCCTTATAAAGCTATTTGAGGTGCTCGTGAACGCGGCATACAACGCTCCTGTTGAATTGATTGCGACCCTTCTCAACCATTGCAAGGAGAAGAGCGGTCTTGCACTTCTCTTTAGCAGGGTACTGCTAGAACGGTCACCTGAGAAGCGCCCAAAACTTTTCGACTTGACGAAATCGATAAGACCTGCACGAGAACTCCTCGGAGCTTCTCCGATGATCCCTCTTTCGGATGAACCCGGAATAGAAAAGTCAGAAATTATAAAGTTTTTTTCCACTGATGGTCTCCTTGCAAATGTCATAGAAAATTACGAGGCACGTTCAGAGCAGGTGGAGATGGCTCTCGCGGTAAGAGAGGCTCTTCTCAACGATGAAATTCTGTTAGTCGAGGCTGGAACAGGAACAGGTAAATCACTTGCTTATCTGTTTCCGTCCGCGCTATGGGCGCTATCTGCTGGAAAACCTGTTGTTGTTTGCACAAGGACCCTGAATCTTCAAGATCAGCTTTACACCAGTGATTTGCCTCTTGTGAAACGTGCACTTGGCGCGTATGAGTTCAGGTTTGCTCTTTTGAAAGGTTATTCCAACTATGTTTGTCCCCGAAAACTGCAGAGCGTGATAAACGGAAAAATGACATTCGAAGATTATCAGGTCGCGATTATTGGCATGTTACTTAACTGGCTTGGCGATGGGGGAAATGGAGATGTGTCTCTCTTGAACGTTAGCAACCTACGGGGGCTCGACTTATACGTTCTAGCTGACTATCGTGACTGCTCAAGGGAACTCTGCGATTATGCAAAAAAAGGGCTCTGTCCTTACCGAAACGCTATTGAGCGGGCTAAACTCTCACATATTGTGGTGGTGAACCATTCACTTCTTCTTACCGGCGCGGGCATTCAATTCGATAAACTCATAATTGACGAAGCGCATACGCTCGAAGACGCTGCAACAGAGCAATTTAGCATTGGAATTTCTTACAGTGAGGCAAAGAGATTTCTGAGATTCATGCATGAACCTTTTGAAGGTTCCGGGTTTCTGGCGGAACTTGAGAACAGGATTGAGCGTAACCTCGATCCCGATACATTGAAAAAGACTCTGCGGTATATCGCGGCAGCAAAAAACGCCGTGGACAACTGCCATGTCCACCTTGAAAGCTTTTTCCTCGAGTTAAGCGGTTTTTCGAAAGTCGTGGATGATACAGAGGAGGTAAGGTTTACGCCTTCGGTTAAGTCTCAGCCAGGTTTCGCAGCTCTGCTTTCTGCGGGTATAAGTCTTATTTCATCTCTGGAGGATTTGAAAAGTGCCATTTCTCAATTCAAGTCCTTTCTCAGTGAAAAAGATGGCCTCCCTGGCGATGTTGAGTTCGCATTACATGATGTTGAAGGTAAGATTGTACGCGTTGGTGAGATGATAGAAAGCTTTAATACCATTTTGTTTTCTGAGAGTGAGAACTTTGTGTTTTGGGCTGTGGTTTCAAATCCTTCCAATCTTGAAAAGCAGTCGATTCAGTGCTCACCGATAAATGTTGGACCACAACTAAAAAGGCTTCTTTACGACAACATAGAAACACTGTGCATGACAAGCGCGACACTAACTGTAGGAGGTTCTTTCGATTTTTTTGAGTCTCGTTGCGGGATTAACCTGGTTGATCAGAACCGTGTAAAGAGACTCATGCTCGATACCTCATTTGATTTCGAAAAACAGATGGAAATCCTGACCCTTATTGATATGCCTCCCCCGGACTCACCTGATTTTGAGTCGATGCTTGCCGGTGTGATCAAAGAGGTCCTTATTGCATCTGAAGGCGGTGCCCTCGTTCTTTTTACGAACAGACGATTAATGATTGATACGTACAATGCTGTTGCTGCTGACCTTGAAAGAAAAGGAATACCGCTTCTTTGCCAGTTACCGCGTTATTCCCGCAGAAGACTCACCGAGGAGTTTATCGAAAATCCGCGCGCAAGTCTTTTTGGCGCCGCGAGTTTCTGGGAGGGAGTTGACGCCAGAGGGGACACCCTTCGTCTGGTAGTTTTGACAAGGATTCCATTCGAGAGTCCTGGAAGGGCAGTTTTTGAGGCGCGATGTGAGGTGGTACGCAGAGAAGGAAAAAGCGATTTTATGGAGCTAAGCCTGCCTCTTGCAGCCCTGAGGCTCAAACAGGGAGTGGGAAGGCTTATAAGAACAAAAACCGATAGGGGGCAGGTTTTGATTCTTGATAGTAGAATTCACAGCAAACAATATGGAAAAATTCTGCTCAAGTCGTTGCCACGCGGTAATTTACGCTCCATCTCGCTTGAAGGGTTGACAGAAGCACTTGCCGCTTTCAGGCAGAGTAGCTAGTAGCTAATTGAGAATGCGGACTGTTACGAGTCTCCAGCCAAAAGCGTATGTTTCTTCCAGTGTGTCAAAACAAAGGTCGATTCTGTTTCCCTTGATCGCTGACCCGGTATCACCTGCTATGGCGTACCCGTAACCATCGATGTACAGTCTTGTGCCGAGAGGTATCACTCTCGGATCGACCGCGACCACGCCTCTTTGAGCGCGCATGCCGCTCGCGGTGCCGTAGTCAAGACCGGGCTCAAGAGGGCAGTAGGCGGTCGCAATCATCGTGAGCACTCTTGCACCGGAGGGTATTTTCATTTCGCCTTTGTTCAACTCATTCATTTTTTCATGGATGGCGCGCGCACTGTACTCTATTGCGTTTCTGCTGCCGCCCGCCATTTCCAGAATGGAGTTCTTTTGCGCTCTTTTCTTTTCGAGTGTCTTTATCTTTTTCGATATTTCCGTTTTTAAAGCGTCGAGTTCTCTTAAACCCTTATTCATCTTCGAGATACTCTCCTCGAGCCTGGATGCCTCTTGTTTCAATTGCTTCAAAAGCTGCGTATCGTTTTGGGTTATTTTTCTAGATAATTCAACAAGGTTAAGGTAGTCGGTGATGTCGTCTGAAATGAGAATGATTAAGAGGCTGCTTGTCCTGCCGTTAATGTATATACTTCGCGCTCTGTTCGCGAGTACGCTTTTCTTGTTCTTTACTTTTGCCTGTAAGGTTTCCACTTGGGCTTTTCTGCTTTGAATTTTTTCCTTGAGGGCATCTATCTTTTTTTCCAGTAACACGATCCGATTTCTGGCATCCCTTATTTCACAGTCGAGCTTAACCACTTCATTCACAGTGACTCCTGAACCAGAAACTGCCCCTGGTTGACAAGTAGCGAGATCGGGGAGCGCGAATGGAATAATCAAAGTAAGCAAGCAGATGAGGAGTGTTTTAAAAATTATATGGAATGCCAATTTACCAGAGTCGGTCTTGTCTCCGCGCCGGTTAGCATTACAATATAGGTTTGGCATGTCTTTTCCGTCCACAGCGCACGCTATTTTACGAAATCTTAAGTGTGGAAGCAAGTTGGAGTTAATTTTCCCCTGAAGTGATGGATGTCAAAGACCGGGAGCATAGTAGAATATAAGGTAATATAAGGTATATGCGAGCGTTGTCTCGCGATGAAAGCCAAACCCACCCAGGGGAACAAATTAGCAAATTAGAAAAAGGAGATCACGGTTGAGCGGATTTAGACATGAGGAACTCAAGATTGCCGGCGCAAAAGGTGACCCAGAAGCCTTTTTGGAGCTGATAAAGAACGGACCGGTACATGTCCGCGCGGAAGCCCTCTTTGCTTTAGCCAACTCCGGATATCCTCAAGCTTGTGAAATTTTGAAAAAGATTGCAAAAGACAGGTGGAATGAGCATCCAAAAGCGCGGATTGCCGCTCTGGAAAGCCTTGAATATGTTTTCGATCCTGCCTCTTACGCTGATTTCGTGGAGAATTTCATAACGGATGAGAGCAGGATTGTTGAGCGAGCGGCGAGAAAAATACTTTCAAGAATCGACCCCCTGGGATATCCAAGGAGACTCGCAAGACGCGGTTGCACTGATCACGGTGCGATGAATGCCTATGGCAGAGCGCGTTTGACCGATGCCGTTGCCCTGATAAGCGATTTTCTTATTAAATGCGCGTCGAGCGGGAGCTTTATGACCGGAGGGTTCTGGGGTAGAGCTTATGCTGGTATCAGGGCTCTTGAAAGAATCGGGACGCCTGAGGCTTATGAAGCTATATGGCGGTTCTGCAGGGAGGCCAACAGGGGTGCGACTCCGGACAAGAATACGATTGCATTCCACAGGTATTCCAAAGTTTTGAATGCTGCGCGGTCCGCTACAAACCGAAATAAGCCGGGCGGATCGTGAAATTATCGGGGTGATTCTATTTACGCAGACGTTTGGTTATAGACATTATGTTTTAAGGTGAAACGATTCCAAGAAAAATAATTTCTTTGTTCGATTGGTGAGTCGGACGCTTGAGGCGAGGTGAAGGATTGAAGGTTAATGGAGCGGTTATTCAAACCACTGCCTGGGTTGCCGAAAAGAGGCTTTCGAGTGTAATTCTTTTGATTGCTACAATCTTTTTTCTGGTTATATTTGCCGGAGTATTTTCATATCTGGCTTTCGCCGAGATCGCGAATTCTGGCGAAATGCCTCCAGGGGTGAGCGTGGCGGGTGTTGATGTTTCCCATCTAGGCAAGGAGGACGCAGTTTCAAAATGCAAAAAAGCCCTCGCTGAAGTATCTGCAAGACCTCTCGTGATCAAAGTTGACGATGAGGAGTACAAAATTACTCCTGCCGAAATAGGACTGAAACTGGATTTTGGCAAAATGGTACATGAGGCTTACAGGCGCGCCTGGAGCGTAAACCCTGCGGAAAGGTTTTTACGCCGACTTATAAACCGCCCTAAGAAAATAAACGTCTGGTTGCTGGCTGTTAAGGACGAAGCGGCACTTAAAGCGTTTGTTGAGCGCGCGCTTGCTCAGATAAACAGGCCGCCCCAAAATGCCTACGTCGATGTAACTTCAGGCGAACCGGTCATCGTTCCCGCGAAGGATGGGAGATACGCGGATTTCGAGCAGGTATACGAGGCAGTAGGCCGCGCGATTTGCACTAAAGGAAGAACGGTAGAGGTTGCTGTCGCGAGAACGCCGGCCGAGATAACCGATAGCATTTTCGGGAGATTCATTGTGATTAACCTTGCCTCTCATACGCTGACTCTTTACGAGCGTGAAAAGCCCCTTGTTAGATACCCTGTGGCGTGTGGATCGCCCACATACCCGACACCTCCAGGTCAGTGGAAAATCGTGTCAAAACAGAAAAATCCGGCCTGGCGTAATCCCGGTACGGCGTGGGCCGCGTCTATGCCCCCGTATATTCCTCCAGGGCCGGGAAATCCACTTGGAACAAGAGCTCTTGCGCTCAACGCTTCCGGCATCCTGATTCACGGAACTCCCTCGCCGTGGTCTGTGGGAAGGTCAGTTTCACACGGTTGCATACGAATGTACATGCGGGATGTTGAGGCTCTTTTTGAGATGGTTGAAGTGAACACGCCCGTGTATATCATAAAATCCGCGGGCAATCCCGGTTTCGACGTGAGAAAAACACCGCCCTGGATGAAGCCGGGATAAAAAAGCGTATATCCCTTCTTATAATCGATGATTCGAAAAGGCGAGGTCCTCTTTTGAAATGATTGCTTCATAAGGTTCAGACCGAGTCTCTGTTTGACTGTGCTCGTATAATATGGTGGTGCAATAATTGCCGTTCTGTCTTGCAATCAGCTGGGTTTGCCCGCTCGATTGCGTTTGGGATGAATCGCATATTGTGGTAAGGCTGGAAGAGAAAAGACGGCTTCACTCTTGATCGGCTTGCAAAGTAAGGAGGTATCTTTGGCGTTCAGTAAAAAGAAACTTAGCGCGGCTCTTGCATGCGGTATTGCGCCGATGACATTCCCGGTTTCTGCCATGTTTTTTCATGCGGCGAGTCTCAAGAAAAAAGAGCGGAAACAGATCGCAAGGCGATTAAGGGAAGGGGACAGATACCCGGACTTAATCGGACGCCAGGAAGGCTCGAAGTCGATGGCTCAGATTTCAGAACGGCTCAAGCTTGTTCCTCTGAACTCGAACATGCTCGGAGGAATATCTGCCACACTTTATTTCTCCATGGCAGATGTTATTCCAATGATGCTTGAGTCTCGCAGGTCGACTTGTGGCGTTATTTACAGTTATCCCCGGGAATTCGAACGTGTAATCATCAATTCTGAGGATGGGACCCCGATATGTTGCGTGGTCGGCGTTCATAAAGATGGCCGCAAGCGGCCTGCGCTAATCATGGTACACGGGCTTTTTGGAAGTAAAAGCGTTTGGTTTTCCCAGCAAGTTGTTCTTTCGGCCTATTACGGTTGGGGATACAACGTGATGGCGCTCGACCTGAGATTTTTTGGAGAGAGTAAATTATATTCAGATGCTCCAGGTACCGGTGGTTGGAAAGAAGGACAGGATATTATTGCAGCGGTGAAGTACATGAAATCTCTTCCCGAGGTAACATCAGTAGCTGTAATGGGCGGTAGTTACGGAGGCGCCTCGGCAATGTGCGCAGCTTATCAGAGCGAGCCAAAGGACCTGATTGACGGAGGCATTATCTCATGGGGCGGTTATGGGTATCTTCCCGATCAAGTCAGGTTTATAAGCACTCTACCGGTGCCTACGAATCCATTTTTCACATTCTATTTGTTTTTTATGGGCTGCTTTGCGCTCACTCTTGGCGGGAAGGTAAAGGAATACAGGAATTTCGAAGAATACCTGATAAAATACGTCGCGCCTTATTACGGGGTGGATGGAGAAACCATCTTAGAAAAAAGCAGTGCCGCGCTACACTTCGATGAGGTCAATGTCCCGCTTCTGATAATAAACTCAGAGGACGACCCGATAATTCCAGCTGCTCAAGCGCTTTTTATGAAAGAGCGTTCCCGGTCCAATCCCAATATAGATGTATGGCTAACAAAAAAAGGTGGACACTGTGCCTACGCCGTTGTTGACAAGCAGTGGATGAGCCACATTACGCGAGGCTTTTTCAATTACTGGGCGAAGGTCTGACGGATTTGTTCCTATTTCGATCGCCTGCCCGTGATGCTGGCGGTAAATGGGGTTTGTAGACGATGAGTCAGGACCTGGATTTCATAAAATCTCTTTTTTACCTTTTAGTATTTCCCGGATGTATAACATGTATCCTTGGCGGGTTTTTCCTTTACTTCATCTCAGAAAGGGTGATCAGGTTATTCGCTAAAGTGCCAGATCCCTCGAGTGTTCAATTGAGCAAACAAATTACCCCGAAAGTTTTATTAAAAGAAGCGATTGGCTTTCGGGGAAAAGGACCAGTATACTGGATTGGGCTATCAGTTTGTGCCGGTGCTCTTTCTTGGGTTATGTGCATGGTGGTGGGCGCTTTTGGTGGGGACGTCTTCCTTCTCTATTCGATCATTATCCTGTACCTGGCGTCTTTTTTGTTTTCGGCCTTATCTTTTCGTTCCAGTACTAAAACATCCTCCGCCGGAATCGTGGAAATAGTTCCTCCCTGTCTTCTGGTCTCGCTTGTGGGGATCATTCTTCTTACATACTTGACCACCGATGAACTCAACCTGTCGGGTGTAAGAGTATGGCAGAACATAAACGGTCCAGTTCTTTTATCCGGGGAGGGCGGAGCTCTACACACTGCGGCTCGCGTTCTAGTTTCTTTCGCTTTTCTTATTTCCCTTTCCCGCTTCCTTTCCACGTTGCAGAGGGTTGGCTATGAAGCAGGGGCTCGAACCCCAGGCGACCATGAGACGGGCTTTAATACCCCGGCCTTTCCGGTAATATTTTTGCTGCTCGGTTTTTCTCTCGTGTTTGTGCTCCATTTTTTGTTTTTGACCCTGTTCCTTGGGCTACCTTTACGACTTGAACTCGATACGGTTTTTAGATTCGCTTCCACCTTTCCCCTGACGGTTTTGACTGCTTGTGTATCTGCGAGCACTCACGATTGCGGGAAGAAATGCGATTTTGTGATTGTGGGAATGGCCATGAGTGCTGCAATAGCTGGAATTTTTATTTTTGCTCTTTCCTGATATCGGCATAAGATAGTTCGCGCGGAAGGCCAGAGACATAATGTTTGAAATATGCCACAGAAAAAGCATATTACAACCCGACGATTATTATTAAGAAAATCATAAACGTTATGTATAAAATGATTTGAATTCTGATTCAGGGGATTGATTTGAGCTTGAACAGTATTTTTTTTCTACTTGGCCTAGCTCTCAATTTTGGCGCTTCACCTGTTTTGTTTTTGCTTGAGCGCTCCAGCAAATTCCGGAGCGCTGCGGTGGTGTTTTATCTTTTTTCGTCCTGGGTTATTTGTGGCTTTCTCATAAACGGTATGGCAGGTGGTTCTTTGCCGTTCTCCACGGGCTACTTATATGTAGATCACTTGAGGTTTCCTTTGATCCTCGCGCTGCTCTTTTGCGCTCCAGCTGGAGTTTCCCTTGCGGTTTTCCATGACACTCAATCCAGAGTGGAAAGGAGGTCGGTTGGGGGCATTCCTTTTGGGGCTGGACTTGCAATGATTTCTCTGGCATCCATGAAGTTTTTTTCTCACCTGATTTTTCTTATTTTCTCAACCCTTGTTGCCTGCTGGGCTCTCACGGGTAGTGAAAAGATTCGGTTACGCTATCTTGGGCGTGCGTTTTTCTGGTGGTTTATAAGCGATGTTCTTACTATCGCGGGAGCGATTACGGGTTTTCTTCTCCTGGGCGAAAGTGATGTCTTATATCGGCCGCCGCTTATATCTGGAAACGAGGTGCAAATTGGGATTGTCCTATTGCTGTTTCTTTCCGGTGGTCTGATCCGGCTTGGTGTGTTCCCGTTCTCTTCATGGACAGGGAAAATATTTACCCTGTCAGATGAAGCCTGGAGCGCGTTCTTTCTCGGTTGCCTCAACTCCTGTCTTGTGGGATTTCGTTTAGTACTCGCGTGCGTCATGGTTGCCCGCCTGGTAACGGTTGATCTGAGTAATATCATGGTTCTGGTAGGAATAATCTCGATGATCGCCGGGGTAGTGATGATTTTCAACGCGCTGGGCTTTGAAGGCTTTGTCTCCGGTATCTGTTCTTTATTTGCCGGGACTATCTTTGCTGGATTGTCACTCTTTTCGAGGGGCGCTCTTAACGGCAGCCTGTTTATGCTTTTCTCCGCTCCCGCTTTGTTCTTCACCGCTTTCGCATCGTTGGGCAGAATCCAGCGGATCTTTGGATTTGACAGGATAGGTAGGACCAGGGTAAGCATTTCCGACATGCCAGGATGTTTTTTATGCTTGACCTTCTGCGCTCTTTCTCTCGCCGGTATTCCTCCTGCTGATGGTTTTATCTCAAAATTTCTAATTATTTCCTCCTCCTTATACTGGTCCCAAAGTAATATTTTCATGTTTCTCTTTTCCGCTATCATTTTGTTTTCGACCGCAGGCTCGCTTATGTCATTCGCTAAATTGTTAGGGTCGAACTTTTCCTTCGGATCAACCGTTTCGCGGCGG
>JACVIW010000061.1 GCA_015711695.1 Candidatus Geohydrothermomicrobium daggyaiense | reverse complement strand
GTGACCGCGAGATTTATCCTGTCAGGGGGAAAGGGCAAAGATATAGGTCTTGTACTTCCACCTTATTCCCGGACAACAATAAAAACGAACGGGGTAGCAGGGCTAGCCGGTAAAGAGTTCGGCATGGCTGTTTTGAGCAAAAAGAGGGTTGTCGTCGAAAGGTCTGTATATTTCACAAAAGGAAACATTTCGGGAGGTCATTGCGAAGCGGCTTCTTCTCCCTCAAGCGTTTGGTATTTTGCAGAAGGTTGCACAAGGTGATATATAATGCGTCTGTTTCACGCAATAAGCGCAGAAGCGTGCAGAAAAAAAAGAACAAGTGAGAAATCGGATGGCTTGTCCTGTTCGCCGGGTATTCGCGCGTTTTTCGTTCTCGCTTCTTGCATGATTTTGATCGCCTTTCAGGTTGTTGTTCTCATCATTACCTGGGGTAGCTCACTTGCGTCTTCTTTCCCAGACCTTGCTGGCTGTCCTTCAGAAATTGTTGACGCAATTGAATATGTAACATCAAAGGGATATATGCAGGGAAGGAATAATGGTAATTTCGAGCCGAATGTTCCAGCATCGAGGATTGAACTCGCAATAGCACTCGTCAAATATTTTCGCATTTCAATGGAGAATATTCCGCCAATCGAGTTCACTGACTTGAAACCGAATGACAGAAGGTATCCTTATGCTTCTCTCTGTGTTGCCGGCGGGATGATGGAACGTTTTTCCGACGGGTCATTCAGGCCGGACAGGTATGTGAAAACCTGGGTCGTTTTCAAAAGCATAACAGACGGATTGGGTTTTAGACTTCAGTACAATCATTTGAGGGGACTTAACCCAAGAGCTCCCGAGTACGCAGGTCATTTGGTTATCGCTCATGATCTCCGGCTGAAAAGACGTAACAGCAGAGTGCGCCCTGAGGAATACTACCCAAGAGGCGAGCTTGCTTTCACATTCAAAGCCGCTGATTACATAGATTCATGGAGACTCAAATACGTAAGATCGAGTTTTGACTGGATGAATTGCCAGGAGCCCTTAGTCGTAACTGAGAGAAAAAAGGCTTTTGATACGGCTTTCTCAAAGATCGGATACCCGTACGTTTGGGGAGGTGAAAGCGATTCGGAGGGAGGGTATGATTGCTCCGGGCTCGTTTATTTCGTTTTTCAGAGCACGCTCGGGTACTCTATGTACCGCGTCGCTGACGATCAGGCGCGTGATCCCAGGTACCCGAGGATAGGTAGAGAGCAATTCTTGGCTGGAGATCCTATTTTCTTTTACGGAAGGTCTTCGTCTAACGGTGATGCGTACATTGACCATGCGGGTATCTACATCGGTCATGACCTCTTCATCCACTCGACAGGCAGCAACTCGGGCGTGAGTATTGATAGCCTGTCCGGGTACTGGAAGGATAATCTTGCGTGGGGAAAGCGCGTAATACCGGAGGGCGAGCCGCTTGGATTTGATACGTACATCCTTTTTGCCAATCCAGGTGATAAAGATTCAGAGGCGAGGCTTGATTTTATGCTTTCCTCTGGGCAAAAATTCGAGCGCACGGTCAAGCTTAAGCCAAGGTCAAGAAAAACGCTCAGGCTTGATGATATTTTCTATAACCAAGATGTTTCCACTTTGGTTACCACTGTCTCCGGCGAAGTGGTCGCGGAAAGATCGATGTATTTTAACTACGGTGAAAAATACCCGGGTGGACACTGTGGAGCGAGCGTCAATGCCCCTTCCACCGAATGGTATTTTGCTGAAGGTTACACCGCGCACGGTTTCGATACTTATATATTGATTATGAATCCCACGCCTAAGTCCGCTACAATTAAGTGCAGCTACTTTCATTCCTCCGGCAGGAAAGTGGAACAAATTGTTGAGGTATCTCCCAGCTCGCGCCTTACTATATTAGTCGATTCCGTGAAAGGGATGGAATCGGCGGAATTCTCAACAAGGATTGTTTCAAGCGTTCCGGTAATTGCGGAGCGTTCAATGTACTTTAACTACCAAGGCATAAGAGACGGGCACAACTCCCCGGGCGCTGTAAAGCCTCGGCACAAATGGTATTTCGCGGAAGGGTACACCGCGGGCTCATTCGATACGTATATTCTCGTGATGAATCCGAATAGTTTTTCTGTACCTGTTAGTATCAAATTTTTCACTTCGGATGGAAAGAGCGCTACTATTAATTTCGGAATGCCCGCCTTTTCAAGAAAAACCATTGCTGTTGACAGGATAAAAGGCTTAAACTCGCGCGAATTCTCAGCGGAAGTTTACTGCTCTGTTGCGCCTGTAGTGGCGGAAAGGGCTATGTATTTCGAGTATGGAGGGATTTCTGGAGGTCACTGCGTCCTTGGAATTCCTGAATTGTCAAATGAATGGTTTCTCGCGGAGGGTTATACAGCTCAGGGGTTCGACACATACGTTTTAATTGTGAATCCAGGCAAAAAGCTCGCGAGGGTAAAAGCGGAATTCATGCTCAACAATGGTAAGAGTATCGAACGAAATTTAAAAATTCCTGCTAACTCAAGGCATACCATTTGCGTTGACAGCGTTGAAGGTCTTGACTCGGCTGAGTTTTCCCTTCGAATAAAAAGCGACAAGCAAATTATGGTTGAGCGGTCCATGTACTTTACCTACAGCGGTGTTGAGGGTGGGTCTTCTGCGCCGGGCATTACGGATATTGCTCCCTTCTGGTATTTCGCGGAAGGGTACACAGGAATGTAGAGATTGCCTAAGCGTTACAGCGCCCAGGTATTTATAAGAGTCTTAACAATTTAAGGACAAAATCTGGATGAGACTAATTGGTAGAAGTGGGAAAATAGTTATTCTATCTGTTCTTCTTTTTTCTTTGTTACTTGCAGGCTTTTGCGCACAGGGTACTCATGTGACTGGCGGGAGCCCACCTGCCGATCCGGAGTATGTTTTTATTGGCAGAGGAAGAGCTCATGGAGTGGGACTCTGTATGGATGGAGTGCTTTATCGCGCGCTCGAGGGTCGTTCATACAGGCAAATATTGAACTATTACTACACAGATGTTCAATTCGATAAGACGGATGATAAACGTTCTGTCCGTGTTCTCTGCAGGGACGGTAAAGTAAGGGTCTATCCGTTGCGCGAGTACTTGTACAGGCTCGCTGAGGAACCCGACACATTTCAGTACGAGGGCTTGAAAGCGCTTTTCGTTGCGGCAAGGACCTACACTCTTTCCTGTATTGCACGGGGAAAGCATGAATCTCAAGGTTTTGACGTATGCTCGAGCGGGAGTTGTTGTCAGGCTTTCGATGAGAATAAGGACATATCGAAGTTTCCAAACTCCGTAAGAGCGGTTAACGAGACAGCGGGAGAAATCCTTGTCTATAAGGGACGACCGATAATCGCGGCGTATCATGGTTCGTGCGGAGGTCATACCGAGAATAACGAAGACGTATGGGGAGGGAGCGCAATACCTTACCTCAGGGGGAAGCCGGATGATTACTGCTCCCGCTCTCCGCGTTTCTCATGGAGTTTGCGTTTGCGAAGATCGGAAATTGAATCAAGACTGAACGCTTCTCCGGATACGCGCGTTGGCTCCTTCAAGGCAATTGACATAAAGAGCAGGACCCCTGGAGGAAGGGTTGATGATGCTCTGGTAAGGGGTACGGATGCCACTGTAAGCGTGAAGGGAAGAATTCTGGCTTCGCGTCTTGGCTTACCAGGCGCACTGTTCGACATCCCTCACTCGCAGTTTGATGAATACTTACTTCTGCTGAATCCGTCAGACAAACCGAACCGCGTGGCATTTACCTTCATGGAACGGGGCGGCGGCGCTTTCAAGCATTCCGTCGAGATTGCCGGAAACTCAAGATACACGCTGAACGTGAACAAATACCTGCAGTTTGCTGAGCACTCGACCAAAATATCAGCTGAAAAACCCGTGGTGTGCGAGAGGACGATGTACTTCGGTTATGGCTCCTGCACTGGAGGAAGTGCCTGCTCTGGTGTTCCGCTGCCTCAGACCCGGTGGTATTTCGCGGAAGGGTACACACAGGGCAGTTTCGACACGTACGTCCTGATACAGAATCCAGCGTCTTCCCCCGCAAATCTGAAGATTCGCTTTTTCACGCCTGCCGGTGAAAGCGCTGGCTGCTCGATTTGTGTTCCCCCTTTTTCAAGGACTACTCTTCGAATCGATGACTTTCCCGATCTTTCAAGCACGGAGGTTTCGACGGTTGTTGAGTCCAAGAACGGCGTGCCTGTGGTGGCTGAGAGGGCGGTGTACTTCTCAAATGATAAAGCTTCAGATGGCAATTCAGAGGCAGGTTGCCCGAAGCCTTCAAAGAAATGGTATCTTGCTGAAGGTTACACAGGGGGAGACTTCAACACTTATATTCTTATTTTCAACCCGGGTAATACATCCGCTAAAGTCAGAGCTACATTCATGAAAGAAGATGGAAGAAATATCATCAATTACCATGTAGTAAAGCCCCGGACAAGATACACAATTGATGCGGGAAAGGTTCCCGGGATTTCCGGTTCAGGTTTTGGAACCCTGATTGAGTCGACAGACGGTGTACCAGTTGTAGTGGAAAGGTCAATGTATTTCAAATACAACGGTTTTTTCGGGGGACATGACGGGAGGGGGGCAGAAAAGCCGTCTTTGAAATGGTATTTCGCTGAGGGCTTCACCGGGGGAGAATTCGATACCTATTTCCTTATTCAAAACCCCTCAAGGGAAAAAGCATTGATCCGGATATTGTTTGCAGGACCCTCAGGGAAATCCTGGACCAGGTCATTTGAAATTCTTCCGATGTCAAGGTTGACTTTGGGTGCCGACCAGTTTCCAGAAATATCCAAAAGTGAGTTTTCGGTTACAATCAAATCAACAAACCATGTGGGGGTTGTTGCCGAGAGAGCAATGTACTTCAGATACCTTTCGGTTGCCGGGGTACGTGAGGGTGGTCATCTGAGTGCAGGCGTGCGGGACACAAAAAAACAATGGTACTTCGCTGAAGGCTACACCGGTTATTGACTGCCCCGCGGGAGTCTAAGCCCACCAGGGGAGCTATTGGATTGACCAATGCTTTAAGAGAATAGGACAAATGTCGACCTTGATTTACCGCAAGGCTGGACACCGCCAACATCTGCAGCGGGTCAGGCGTAAAATGACCGACGTTGATTTCTGTCGTTTTCTTGCGTAGGTCAGGTGATCATACATTTAATGCGCGGGCTTCGAAAACAAACAAGAGTAGGGGACAGGTTTGAGCGGGAGGAAGAACAACTTTCTAAGAACCATCGCATTTTTGCTTCTTATCTGGATTGGGCTGTTCGTTTATGTGAGTATCGTTGTGTCCAATCGGATTGAACGCGCAAAAAAATGCGTTAACGTTGTCAATCCTTCTGGTGGTCGGCTTTACTGCATTCTTGGTGGGCAGAGGAGCGGTGTTCGAGCGTCCGGCATCGGATTTATCCCACCTGTTCAAGAAGGTGGGAGCCAGAAAGATTCTGGTAAGAGCGAAACAACAGGTTTTTCATCGATAAGGCAGTCTGGATTCCTTAAACCTTATTCACTTCTTCCTGATTCATATTGTTTCACGGCTGATGGCAAGCCTGTTTTTGTTGGGGATGCCCCGAGGCCTGGAACCCCGATTCAGCCAATAGTGATACGCAGGGTTGAGCGAGCAGAAAAGAGAGTCGCGCTGACATTCGATACGGGTACGATGAAGGAACCACGAATGCGGCTTCTAATTGATAAGCTCACAGAACTTCAAGTACCCGCCACTTTCTTTGTCTGTGGGGCATGGTGTCAGAACAATAAAGAATTGTTAAAGATGATGGTTAGAAGAGGATTCGAGATCGCGAGCCATTCTTTTACTCACGCCTGGTTCACCCATTTATCTGATGCTGATATTGAAAATGAACTCAGGCAAACCGAGGCACTGGTTCGTGAGGTGTCCGGGCGCGATATCGCCGCTTATTTTCGACCTCCCTTCGGGGCATGGGATGGTAGAGTCAACCAGGTTGTGTCCAGGTGCGGGTATCTTATGATCATGTGGTCAAAAGATGCAAGGGACTGGGACATAAGAACATCTCCTTCACAGGTAATATCGAACGCTATCTCCAATCTTCGAAACGGGGATATTATTCTGATGCATACCCTGGGGGAGAACACCCTATCGGTTCTGCCGGAGTTGGTGCGAAATGTTAGAGCTCTGGGATTCGAACTAACGACGATTTCCGGTCTTCTTGGCTCCGAATGGTAAATAGCCAGGCTAAGCCAGGGCTTTTGGGGTTTGCGGCTATTTGATTGAAGGTGAGATTTTTTATGTTGCTGTAGATTAACTCTGGTAAAACCTGTAATAGTTGACGTTCTTGAGATGGTAAAACGCGGATGTTAATATCATCGAGTTGCTAGAAGGTTTTTCGGTATTTAGACAAGAGGGGATGAAATGAAAGCTCTTGTGCTTTGCGGTGGAACCGGGACGAGATTGCGACCGATAACGCACACAATGGCCAAGCAACTCGTTCCCATAGCTAATAAACCTGTCCTTTTTTACGGCCTGGAGGCTATAAAGGAGGCTGGGATAGATGATGTGGGAATAGTTGTCGGCGAAACACGGAAAGAGATAATGGAGGCAGTAGGTGATGGATCCAGATGGGGACTGAAGGTAACATACATACATCAGGAAGAGCCCTTGGGACTAGCCCATGCTGTCCTTGTATCCGAGGACTATCTTCAGGACGAATCCTTCGTAATGTATCTTGGGGATAATCTTATTAAAGACGGCATAAAGAGCCTGGTTGATGAGTTCAAGAAGAACAAGCCGAACAGTGAGATTCTTCTGGCTCGGGTCAGTGATCCGCGGTTGTTCGGGGTTGCACAACTGGAAAATGGTAGAGTCGTTCGTCTTGTTGAGAAACCGAAGGAGCCTCCGAGCGACCTCGCCCTTGTTGGCGTTTACATGTTCGACTGCAATGTTCTTAAGGCGGTCAAAGCTATTAAACCCTCATGGAGGGGAGAACTCGAGATAACTGATGCCATACAGTGGCTTATTGACAACGGGTACAAGGTAGATCCCCACATAATCGAGGGTTGGTGGAAAGATACTGGAAGACTGGAGGACATGCTTGAGGCAAACCGGATAATGCTTGAGACTATCGAAACTTCGCTGAAGGGACGCATTGATGAAAAATCCAAAGTACTGGGCAAGGTCGTTATTGAGGATGGAGCGGAGATACTGGATAGCACGATCAGGGGTCCTGCGATTATCGGTGAAAGAACAAGAGTGGTAAATTCCTTCGTGGGGCCTTTTACCTCAATATACTTTGATGTTGAAATATTGAACTCCGAAATAGAGCACAGCATTGTTTTAGAGAGAAGCGTTATTAAAGACATTCCGGGAAGGATCGAGGATAGTTTGATAGGGCAGAATGTTGTAGTGGAACGATCGCACGAAAAGCCTGCAGTCTACAGGTTTATGCTGGGGGACAACTCAAGGGTCGGTATACTTTGAGTTTTCGCTCTGGGATGCGCCTGTGTAGTTTATAATTGATCGAATCTGAAGGAAGGGTGGAACGGGCAAATAAAAATGATTGAAGGGGTTTTGATCAAGCAACTTGCCGTCAGTGCTGACGCACGTGGCTATTTTGTTGAGATCATGAGCCGTGACGAGGAAATCTTCGCGGGTTTTGGTGATATGCACATGACGGCGGCTTATCCTGGTGTGGTAAAAGCCTGGCACAAGCACGAGCAAAAGAGCGAAAACGTAGTTTGTGTTCAGGGAATGGCAAAACTTGTTCTCTTTGACCCGCGGGAAGACTCTCCATCACGCGGAGAGGTAATGCAGGTTTTTCTTGGGGAGAATAAACTGCTACTTGTAAGAATACCTCCCGGTGTCTATCACGGATATAAGTGCATTGGTGAACGAGAAGCGGTTTTGCTCGTTGTTTCGGACAGAGTTCACGACAGAAACAGTCCTGATGTTAAGAGACTTCCACCGGATAGTACTGAAATTCCCTACGACTGGAGAATTAAGATGGGTTAGGTGATGGTATTGCATAAAATTCTCGTAACCGGTGGTTGTGGATTTATCGGCTCCAATTTCATCAGATATATGTATAACTCTTATCCGGATATCAGGATCGTAAATCTAGATAAGCTCACTTACGCGGGGAATCCGGAGAACTTAAAAGATATCGAAGGGCGCTTCGATTACACCTTTATACACGGAGATATCTGCGACGAAAAACTTGTTGATGGGCTTATCTCAGAGGGATTCGACGCAGTATTGAATTTCGCTGCAGAGAGTCACGTTGACCGCTCGATCACTGGACCAAAGGAGTTCATTCAAACGGATGTCTTCGGGACATTCACTCTCCTTGAAGCTTGCAGGAAGCATGGGGTTGGTAAGTTTATCCAGATATCAACTGATGAGGTTTATGGGAGTATCGAATCTGGCTCTTTTACCGAGGATTCGCCGCTCCGTCCAAACAGTCCTTATTCCGCAAGCAAAGCGGCGGCAGACCTGATCGCCCGTTCTTATTTCGTCACTTACGGGTTGCCTGTCGTAATAACGAGGTCAAGCAATAATTTCGGACCTTACCAGTATCCGGAAAAACTCATTCCCCTGTTTATAACGAACGCTCTGGAAGATAAGAAATTGCCCCTTTACGGTGACGGGCTAAATGTGAGGGACTGGATTTACGTTGAAGATAACGCACGTGCAATCGCGCTTGTTCTTGAGAAGGGGGAACCCGGGGAAATCTATAATGTCGGAGGTGGGCAGGAAAGAACGAATATCGAAATAACCAGGTTAATCTTGAGATTTCTTTCAAAGCCCGAATCGCTTATCGAATACGTAGAAGACAGACCCGGACACGATAGAAGATATTCTCTTGCTACTTCCAAAATCAGTGCGCTTGGGTTTAAGCCAAGAAAAGATTTTGAGTCGATGCTTGAAGAGACTGTTCGGTGGTATGTCGAGAACAGATGGTGGTGGGAGCCTTTAAAGTCTGGTATGTGAGATCATCTATCGAAACTTTCAATTACATTTAAAAGCGTCATTAACCACAACAAGATATCCTGTAATCATTTTCCCATAAAATACTCCGGATTGTTTATTAAGCCTTATTAGTATGCCTTCGATAATAATTTATGAAAATATCTATTGGAATAAATGCTCTGTTCCACTCGTCCTTGAGAAGGGGGTCTTTAGTGAGAACTGTCATGGATTGCCGTTTTCGCAAAACATTGACCATCTTTGTTTCGTTTTTTCTCCTCGTGTCTCCATTCTTTATAACGTTTTCATTATCGAAGGTTAGCGCGCCTGGCACCGAAAGGCCTCTTAAAGGGGTATATCCGGCTAACTCAAGTTTTTTCCAGGCACATCTTACTGCAGCAGATATAGATAGAGACGGTATTGATGAAATACTAGTTGGAAACACAAACGGGTATGTCTACTGTTTCGACCCCCGAGCCAGCTTAAAATGGGCATATTATGTGGGTGCGTCTGTCCAGGGTGCTCCGGCATGCTACGATGTTGACAGAGACGGATATATGGAGGTTTTTATCGGGGACCTTAAAGGACGTGTCTGGGGCTTTGATTGCAGGGGAAATCTTCTTGGAAACTGGGGCTGGCCTAAAGCTACGCCAAATGCTTACGGGTATGTTGGTGTTTTTTCATCACCTTCTATTGGTGACGTAAACGGTGATGGAGTTTGCGACATCGTCGTTGGAACTTACGGACATACAGTGGAGTGCTGGACTTATACGGGTGCCGTTCTTCCGGGCTTTCCATATAACAACAAGGATACGATCTGGTCGTCCCCCGCTCTCGCTGATCTCGATTATGACGGGCTTCCGGAGATAATAATTGGCGCGGATTCAACTGGTGGAAGAGATTGGCCTTACCCTCCTGGAGGGCTTCTTTACGCTTTTAAGTGGAACGGATCAATTATGCCTGGTTTCGCCAGAATATCTCCGGAGGTTATCTGGTCCTCCCCATCGGTTGCTGATGTTGACGGTGACGGGCGGTACGAAATTTTTGTCGGGACAGGGCATTACTATAAAGCTGTGGGGAGGATTACGACGGAGGGCCACAGGCTTTACGGTTTCAGGTCTGATGGCTCCGAGATTCCCGGATGGCCTGTCATAACGATGGCTTCTGTTTTCTCGTCCCCGGCGATTGGAGACATCGATGGTGATGGTGTTAAGGAGATCGTAGTTGCTTGCAATTCAGTGAGAGGAATCGGGGGTGACGGAATAATGGCTTTTAAGCCAGACGGAAGGGTCGTTCTTTCTCTCAGGGGATTTGGCGGACCGATGATGGGCTCACCAGTACTCGGTGATGTTAATGGAGATGGGAAGCCTGACATTATTGCGGGGTCCGGCATTCAAATCTGCGCCTGGGATTTTCAGGGGAGGCTTTTGTGGAATCAGGTCATGAACAACTTTGTTATCACGACGCCTGTCATCGGCGATTTCGACAGGGATGGACGGGTTGAGGTGGCATTTGGCACCGGCGATAGCCCGGGTGGAAGCATTCCTGGAGGTGCATTCTATATTTTTGATCTTGGTCCCGTAAATTTTGAAGAGGGGAATAAATCGAGATTGTTCCCCTGGCCAATGTTCAGGCGAGACCCACAACACTCTTCTGTAATAAGGACCGGTTTTGAACCTCCGCCTTCCCCACCTGTGCCCCCGCCCTCGAATTTCAACGAATACATCCTTCTGTGCAATCCCGAAGAGAAGAAAAATCGTGTGGATATTACATTTTCCGATGAGCAAGGTGGCACCACCACGATCTGGAGATATATCGCGCCTCATTCGAGAGACACTGTTTGGGTCAATCGTTATGTTTACGGCAGGGGGGTAAGTGCATCGGTTCGAGCGCAAGATCCAATATTT
>JACVIW010000060.1 GCA_015711695.1 Candidatus Geohydrothermomicrobium daggyaiense | reverse complement strand
GCCGATCCGTGAGAATTGTGCCTCCCGAGGTTGGGGAAGCGGGGGACTACGTGATAACAGGGACTCTCGAGCGCTGGACTCAGGTGGGAAAAGGAGAACTTGATGCCACAAAGGGTATGATGCAGGGAAAACTAAAACTAAAAGGCGACCTTCCTTCGATCGTGAGGTCAGTCAGAGCCGCGACCAGACTTACCGAAATCGCATCTGAGGTGGGAGGCATATACCCCACGGAGATGCCCCAGGAGGATATTGAGCCGTTCAGGGCTTATAATAACTCTCTCGCGGAGAAATTTCTCGGGATAAAAGTTTGAGGAAAATTCGCGCTGGCATGACTATCCGCATTCTCCTAAACGGGCAAGGACAATCTTCGCGCCCATTATAGAATCGTTTTGCCTGATGGTTTTGATCTGAGTCGATAGTTTCTAACAACAAGAATCTTATGCGAACCAGGTGTGTTATCTGAGCGGTATCCGAAAAGTATTCATATCATCCGCCGGCAAGAGTGAAAAGCAACAGTAGCTCGTCACCTTCGGTTAAAGGGTCTGAGTGCTTTAAAGCCCCGGACCCAATTCTTGCCAGTCGAATGCTTCTGTGGAAGCGCTCGTTTTTGGGATCCCAGAGTGGAGATGGGAGACGGCTGCCATATTCATTTCCAATAAGTCGCAAGAGGTCAGAGGAACAGGAGCCTTCTGGAATATCAAATACCCGCTCACTGTCGCCTGCGTAATGCCTGAACAGTCCTGCGAAACGCACTTTCACAAGCATCTTAAGGGATTCCTGTCATAAGAGCGCAGCTGCTTTATCGCCAGGGCTAAGCGTTACCGGTTATTGCCGATAAAATCATAATATATAACTGCTCGATCGGATTGCCTATATAAAAAATCCGGCGAATCTGTCCTTTATAAAATGGCTAAACCCCGAGTTTTTCAGCGAGGTAACCGAGATTGTATTTTTCGAGAGTTTCCCGCTTTGGAAGCCCGTCTTCTCTCAATCCCCGAATCTCGTAAAACTCGCGAAGCATTCTTTCCATGTCGGGCACAGAACCAGCAATCATGCCGTCTTCAACAGGTGTCATGATCCGTTCTCCAATACGGTCATCCTCCCGGGTCGCCCCCCAGATATGGCCGAGGCAGCGCTGTAACAGCCAGATTCGGGTTCCAGCCGCCAGCATGCTTTCGATATCGTAGCCATATCCAGCTACTTTATTAAAAGCATCCACCCACTGTGGCAGCGATACCGAGGTCGCAGGGAACTCGCACCAGCAGGCGGAGTTACAGATGCATCCGAGGTCAGTTGTAACCGCTACACCGAATGCTTTGTGTTCTGCGGACATTGGCTGGATGAGCATATCAAGGCCCACCTCGGGGTATTCTATCGCTCCCCATTCCCATAAAAACGTGAGGTTGGAGACGTGACACGCTCCTCTTACCGATACAGCGTAGGCGAGGCCGTCTCCCCAGTTACATCTCGGGTCGTGCATCGGCGCCTCAAGTCCCTTGCTGTCGGTCAGGAATTTTTCGCTGTCCCCACCTACCTCACGTGCCGCCGCCCGCGAACCTTTCGCGAGTAGACTTCCAAGTTTACCCTCCTTCGCGGCGATTTTAGGAATCAGTTCCAATACGGTGTCTATGTCACCCCACTCGAGTTTTATACCGTCGTAATCTTCGGGTTTGAGTATGCCGGCTTCGTAGCAGTCCATTGCCCAGGCAATTGTCGCACCACAGGTAATGGTATCCATCCCGAACCTGTTGCACAGTTCGTTTGCCCTGGCAACTGCCTCGAGGCTCGGGTTCATAAGCATAGTACCGAAACTTCCGATAGTCTCGTATTCAGGTCCGGGTCCTTCAGCCACTTTGTATGGCCCCTCATCGATTCTGACTACCGGCTTGCACTTAACTGCGCAGCCGCGGCAGGAGCGAGTGTCGACCCTGATGGTGTCAGCCATAGCGATTCCGCTTAGTTTTTCAGCACCTTCCATCCATGATCCGATCGACCAGTTTTTGGTGGGAACGTCTCCCTCCATCATTTTCAGTTCCATGTTCGCGGCGGTTCCGAATGCTTTCAGGGCGTTGCAGAAGATGCTTTCCTCGATCTGTGGGCGTATTGTGCCCTGCCAGAATTCCCTGAAACCCTCTGGGTCTGCGAATTCAGGCTTTCTGCTACCTCTGGCGACTATAGCTTTCAGGTTCTTTGAGCCCATCACGGTACCCATACCAGCACGTCCGAAGTGGTGTCCTTTGTCGTTTGTTATGCTGCCGAATGGCACCCCGTTTTCTGATGCCGGTCCTATGACAAGCGTGTTGTATCGATTACCGTGTTTTTCCTTTAAGATATCTGTTACTTCGTAGATGTCTTTGCCCCATAAATCCTGCGCACTGAGAATAGTTGCCGTCTCGTTTTCGAGAAGCAGGTAAACCGGGCTTTCGGCTTTGCCTTTGAAAATAAGAGCATCATACCCGCAGTGCTTAAGTTCAGGCCCAAAATTGCCGCCACAGCTTGCCTGCCCCCATATCCCGGTAAGCGGGGAGCGGGCACCTGCAGAAAGGCGACTTGTGCCATACATACCGGTTCCCGCGAATGGTCCCGTTGCGAAGATGAGAAGCGCGTCCGGATCAAGAGGCGCGGCATCAAGGTTACCCCGGTCATAAAGCAGTTTGGCAGCGAGCCCCGCGCCCCCCACATATTGCTTGTAAATCTCTTCGTCCAGTTCTAAGACCTCAACATTCGCAGATGTAAGGTCGATTTCGAGCACTTTTCCGGTGTTTCCGTACATAAGATACCTCCTGAATAGGATGAGCCTGTTTGACCATCATGCCATCTAAATGTTTTGCGTAAAAGAGCGACTGCTTAAAAAGTGAACCCTGTCAAACCGGCTACTTGACGGACATTATTTTTGTGAGGCGAGTGAGCTCCAGGATATGCGGGACCATGCCCTTGATCTTGAGTTCGCCGCTCTTGAGTTTGTTAAGAACCATCTTGCCGACGTCGTCGAAATAGTAGGGCATACCGTATTTTATCGTTATGTTTGCGAGTTCCATAAGCGTTGATGAGTCTGTGGAAATATGAAGTATAGGATTTCCGACCTTTCCGTTATGCACAAAAAGCCCGCCCCCGGTAAACGCAAGCGTTATGTCCACTTCAGCGTCCTCGGCTGTTATCCAGATCGTGCCCCTAAGGGCGTTATAGTCTTTTATCCGCTCTGGCTTGTTCTGTAGATTTGTGCTTATCATTTCCGCCATCATCGACGCCATGCCTGCTTCTTCAGCGCCGGGAGCAAGATATATGCCCAAACTTTCTGGACCCACACGGGTAAAATTCTCGCCCATTTTTCTACCCCCCTTAAATAGCGGCGACCTGGTTAGGACCAATCACCAAGCTTCTTTCAATACGCAAAGTAACTGGTCGGATTCGAAAATGGTTACAGGATTATAAACCACGCAACCGTCGCCCATCGCAAGTTCCGCAACGTCTTTGAGTCCTTCTTCAGGGATGCCCACATCGCGAAGCCTCTGCGGAACGCCTAATTTTTTGGTGAACTCGGCTATAGCTTCGATTGCTGCCATGCCCGCTTCCATATCGCTCATACCCCTTACATCGAGCCCCATCGTTCGCGCGATAAGCGCGTCCCTATCCGGACACTCTTCGAGATTGACGCGCATGCAGTGAGGAAGGACTATGCTGTTAGCAAGACCGTGAGGAAGCCCAAAAAGTCCACCAAGAGAATGTGAAAGTGCATGGGGGATTCCCACCTGAGCGTTGTCGAAGGCGATTCCCGCCATCGTTGCGGCGCACATTTGCATTCCCCTTGCCACGAGGTCGCTCCCGTTCTCGACGCACCGCGGGAGGTACTCATATATCAGCCTAATCGCCTGGAGTGCCATGGCGTCAGCGATTGGTGACGCCTGGAGCGTGTGGATAGCCTCGACGGCGTGTGTGAAAGCATCCATTCCGGTGGTAGCGGTAAGCTCGGGAGGTAATCCTTCCGTCATCCTGGGGTCAAGAATGCCAACATTGGGAATGATGTAGTTGCTTGAAAATAGGTATTTCTGCTTCTTTTCCCAGTCCTTCACCACCGCGGTCATGGTCACTTCGCTTCCGGTGCCCGCGGTGGTTGGAATTACGACATGTGGCGTCTGGGGTCTTGAAAGAAGTTGGAAGCCCGAGTAATCCTCAAGTTTTCCACCCTCTTTGAGAAGGATTGCCATGCCCTTTGCGGTGTCAATTACGCTGCCTCCGCCAACGCTAACAAGGCAGTCAGCCCCGGCTTCCCTTGCGATTTCTGCGGCCTCATTGATGATGTGGATGCCCGTATCCTGTATGCACCTGTCATATATTCCAACAAATTTTGGACCGAGAGCTTTCTTTACCGGCTCCACAAGGCCCGCTTCTAAGACGCCAGGATCAGTCACGATAAATGCCTTACTGCATCCAAGTTCGGAGACCTCGATTCCTGTGTCGTTTACTGTGCCTTCACCGTAAACTATCTTTGTGGGTTGCCTGTAAACAAAGGCAAGATCTCTATCGTATGCCATGATTAACCTCCCTTTTCGTTGCGTTCTCTTTCATGTGAGACCCGGTTCAGCGATTCAGAGATAAGGATTCAGATAAACGGTGTGAAAACATCTCTTTATGTTCAGATTCGATTTCCTTTTTTTGCCTGGAATGCCATCTGGAATGTGAGCGGTTCTAAAGTTCTAATATAGAGCCGCAACTTCCTGCATGGCTTTTTTGAATTCTTCCTTCTGTTCTTCCGTTGCTTCTGTTGGGAAGATGCCTCCCACTTCCGCGCTAAGGTCAACAAGGCGCTGTGCGGCTCTCACCGCTCGTACTATAGTAGGAAGATCGCCTTTGAGCTTTAGCTTGCCCTGCATCATGCCTTTTATTGAATCAAGTTCTTTTTTCGCTACCTGAATCCAACGCTCCATCGACCCCGTGATTACGAAGTCTCCTGCTTCACCGGCTTCAGGTGGAACGAGTCTGATTGAGCGGCAATCTCCATGCCAGAGGTCCATGAAAATGTAGAGGTCAATTTCAAGTCCGTACTCCGGCGCTGGTTCTACGTGAAGCACAACCGAACCTTCCCAGGTTTTGGCTGCCTCTTTGTACTGAGCGTCCTGCTGGATAGTCTTCTCATACAAAGCTGCCCATTCAGGAGTGAAGTAGATGTACGGAGGTTCTTTTTCCATCCTCCTTGCCAGCATCGCCTGGTACTCTTTCTCCCAATCCTCGGTCCCGTATTTAGGTGCCATGGCTCCTCCTCCCTCGTTCCCTGGCTGACGGATCCCACATATTAAACTCTAAGTCGCAGGGCGATTCCCGCAACAGATGCGTTTGGACGGCTTAGCTTACTGTGGATATATCATCCTATATTGTACAGTGATTTAAGATGATATGCACGGCCCGATTGTTCACTCGTGTTTGTTATCGAAAAATAGTTTTATTCACGACCCCGATTTTACGTCATTTTGACCCGCTTTGATGACGGCATAAGAGGTAAAAGCTATGGTTAAAAAGGAAAAAAGATATGTTCATAGTTCATAGTATGGAATATGGGACCAATATGGGACATCATTTTTTGCTTTATAGCTGACGAAATTTCAATGCTGCAATAGGGTCAAGTTATTAACTCTGGTTCTGGTTCTTTTAAATATTTTTCAGGCGCTTAGTCAAAAGATGTTTCTTTATCAAGAAAAAGTTTTCCTCGACGTTAGACATATCACGCTTTCTGACTGCTGTTTGATGGCCTATTCTTCAGAAAGATATTCCATAACTTTCCTGACTTGAAACAGGAGATGTTTAAGTGCGTTAATATCATCAAAGGTAGTTTTTCGATTAACTGTACTTCGAAGGTAATTTTTCGATTAACTGTACTTTGGTAATTTAGGTTTTAAAACATGTATTTTTCCGGAGAAAAAGAAAGCGTTTTGCTCTAACGCATCCGTAATCAGGTTGTCAATCTCGAAGAACTCGAGCGTTTTGAGGATGGAGTAGCGGTTATCTTACACTTTATCATTCGAAGATGCCAAAGCACGCGATGTTCTGCTGTCCGGCGGAAAGGGAGCGTCTCTCGCAGACCTTTACCAAAGCGGTTTCAATGTTCCCGAGGGCTTCTGCATCATAACGTGCGCTTTTGATCTTTTCATGGAATTTCACAATTTGCGTGAAAAAATCTTAAGCGCACTCGCACCTGTTCATTTCTCGAGACCTGATTCCGTTGAAGCGGCGGCGTTAAGTATTAAAGAATACTTCGAAAGCTTTCCAATGCCAAAGGAGATAGAGGAATCGATAATTTCTTCCTATGAGAAACTCATTTCAAGCGTTTTTCTCGCGGCGACGCTGGAAATTGACGCCGGTGGAATGAGAATAAAAAAGATTCCGCCGGTTGCGGTGAGGTCTTCTGTCGTGACCAGAGACTTTTCCCGAACCTCGTTTCCCGGTCAGCTTGACACATATCACAACATCCGGGGCGTGGACAAAGTGTTAAAAGCGGTTCCGCGTTGCTGGGCATCCGCCTTCAATTATCGCTCCATAATGAACAGAAAGATTGACGGAATTGATCTCTTGGACGTTCTGGTTGCTCCTGTGGTGCAGCTCATGGTTTTTCCGGACTCATCGGGTGTTGTGTTTTCAGTTAACCCTGTTGAAGATAACAGAAATCTTGTTGTTATCGAATCCACATTTGGTCTGGGTGTTGGAGTCGTCTCGGGGAAATTCAAGACCGATCATTTCGCGGTTGAAAGGGAAACAGGAAATATTGCGGAGAGGCGCTTGAGCGAAAAGCGAGAAATATGTGTTTGTTCGGTTGAGGATGAATCAGGGGTGCTCATCAAAACTCTCAGTGAAGAAAAGGCGCTAAAACCTTCTTTAAGCGACGAGGAAATTCTAAAGATAACCCAGCTGGCTATAGAGCTTGAAAAACGTTATGGTTGCCCTCAGGACATAGAGTGGGCGATAGCTGATGGTGTTCTTTACGTTCTTCAATCCCGACCTGTAACGGGCGTTCCCGCAGGACAGGTGAAAAGAGAAATTGAAAGGCGCGAAGAAAAGAAGGAAGGGGAAGAATTTTTATTAGATGAATGGGTATCAGAGTTCGATTCGACGGTTGATCCTGAGTACCCCCTCTATACACTCTCTAATATTAGTGAAGTCCTGCCCGGCGCGCTAACTCCACTCACTCTTTCGGGAATAGATCACCTCGACATGGGTTTTGTGAATACCAACCGCCGCTTTGGTTTGATGAAAGTCATAAGCCCCAAAAGCAAGTACACGTTTCTGGGGGTCTTCTACAACAGGGTTCATTTGAATCTTTCGGTTGTTAAGAAACTTACATCAAAGATACCGGGTGCAAGTGCGCAGGAATTCGAAAGAGTGCTGCCGGCTGAAAATTTTGCCGGAGAGGGCTATAAATGGGGCGTGAAAAGAGCACTTGGTCTAATTTCTCCTCTTGTGAGGATCACATATCGAATGCTATCAACCCCTGGTGAAGCAGCTAAATTACGGCGGGAGATTGATAACCACATGGAAAGTGAATCGAGACGGGATATGAATGTGCTTGACTACAGAGACTTCTTGAGGGTAATTGATGAGAGCAGCCGGTTCCGCGAGGAGGTAATAACCGTTCACATCACTGCCTCTCAATTTGCGGTGGTGTTCCACGATTATTTGAAGAAAGCCGTCGAAAGATGGATTTGTGGCAGCAGCGATACGCTTGCATCAAACCTGCTTACGGGGCTTTCAAACATTGAAAGCACGGGCCCCTTAACGGGGATATGGCATTTATCAAGAATCGTCGCGGAATCCGCGGAATTATCCCGTATTTTCAGTAAGAGTGATACACAAAAGATCATTGAAGGAGTATTCGCTTCCGATTCCCCGGATGCTGCTCGGTTTCGCGCATCACTTGCGGGTTTCCTTGAAAAGTATGGTTACAGGAGCGTTCTAGAGGCGGAATTTGCGGTTCCGAACTGGGAGGATGATCCGTCGTTTGTGATTTCGACCCTCAAGAACTATCTTGAAGTTGATCCTGAGTATAATCCCGAAAAACTTCTTGAACGGCAAAGGCTCGAGAGGAAGAAAGCGAAAAGCGAGGCTTTAAGCGGATTGTCATTTCCCCGAAAACTTCTTTTCTTGTTTCTTCTGCGTGAGACGCAGAAATATGTTGCATTGAGGGAGTTCACGAAAGCGACGCTAATCAAGGGCATCGCACGGCTGAAAAAGTATTTCCATGCGCTTGGAAGGCTGATGTGTTCTGATGGAATAATCGAGGAACCCGGGGACATTTTTTTTCCTTACGATGGATGAGGTGAGGGCTATAGCGGCAAGGGCACAGGTCCTGAAATCGGGCGGAGTTGAGGAGTCTTCCGGGATATCTATTTCCGCCTGGCATGATGGGCCTTTTTACTGTGGTATTGGTAGGGCGCCTGATTCAAGGAAAGTTTATTGTGAGGTCGGGCTCCTTGGCGAACCTTTCAGGCAGATAATCCGCAGGCGCAAGCTAGAATATGAAAGAAACAAAAATGTTGAACTTCCCGAATACTCATTCGGGCGGCCTAAACCGTTGAAACACGACTTTCAGGTGAGTGGGGAAACAGGGGAGGGCCGCGTCCTGAGGGGAATTGCGGTGGCTCCGGGGAAAGCGAGCGGAACTGCTCGAATAATAATGGACCCGAGGCATTATTCATCTCTGGAGCCCGGCGAAGTCCTTGTTGTTCCTGTGACTGATGCCGCCTGGACGCCGCTTTTTGTGGGGGCATCTGCTCTTGTGGTTGATGTGGGTGGCCCCCTTTCCCACGGGTCTATTGTTGCCAGGGAACCCGGTATACCAGCAGTTGTGAATGTCATAAAGGGAACAAGGGTTATTCGAGACGGGGATAAAGTTACTGTCGATGGGAGCAAAGGAGAGGTCTATGTTAGGCCGCGAATACGGCCAGAAGAGCGGGGACAACCGCGGGTATAAAAATAACAATGAGAGTAAGGGGTGTTGAACAACGGTTCTCCTGGAAACGGTAAGTTTTTTGCGGTTTGCGGTTGATTTGACGGGGTGTTTGCGAGGATTGGGGGTATTGCTTCAAGATGCGAGAGATCATTGTCAATCCGAAGGAAAAGTTGACCGCGTCGGAAAGCGTCAAAGCGAAGGCGCTTGAGGTCGCTTACAGGGTTTACAGACGGGCTTCCCGAGCGGGGGCTCTCAAAGCTGATGATGAGTGGTTGCACCCCGTTGGGAGTGATTCTGACTGGAACGAAAGCTATTACTTCAATTTTTTTGATTACACGAAGGGAATATCTGGTTTTATTAGAATTGGTATTCTCCCTAACAAAGAAAGCGACATCGGGATACTGGTTGTTTCAATGAAGAAAGGCTCGATATTTGCGATGGCTTTCAATGAGAGGGCTACAATTGGTGAGGGGAAATTATCGATAGGGGGACTTGAGTTCAATATACTCAAACCTTTGAAAGGATGGCGTATTGGATACTCCGGCGAGATGCTTTCGATGGAAGACTCAAGGTTATTTGCGCAAATCGATGAAAACAAAGCGCTCTCCTTTCCGCGCGCGCCTTGAACTTGATCTCACCTTTGACGCTCTGTCCCCGTGTTTTGACTTCAAAGCCGCCGATCCCGCCGCCCTTGCAAGAATGATTGTCTCGTGCAAAACCAGGTTGTCTGACTTACGTAAAGTGTCGAGAATTTCTCACGGGCATTACGAGCAGGCCTGTTTCGTTAGTGGGGGCATCAATATTAGGGGCGCCGGCTCCGTCTCCATGGGTGGCACCGGGCACAGGGATCATTCCTGGGGAGTGAGGGACTGGTCTGCTCCGCGTTCATGGACGTGGCTCACCTGTCAGTTCCAGGGAGGTATTTCTTTCAATTTGAGCAGAGTGGTTGTGGGATCTGTTGATGTCTTCCACGGATTCGTGTTTCGAGAAGGAGTTAATTATCCCTTGAGTGGGGCAAGACTGGAGACGGTTTTTGAAGAGGATGGGATCACGCAGAAGAAAGTCGCAGTAAATCTCAGGGATTCCGGTGGCTGTGAGTATTCGATATCTGGAGAAGTGGAGACAGTTGTGCCTCTGGATTTAAGATCGCGAGGGCACAGTACTCTGATTACCGAGGCATTCACTCACTACAGGCTCGAAGATAAGGGAGGTCTGGGGATTTCGGAGTACTTGCGTCAGGTATAAAGATAGGTCGGGTATAAAGATAATTATAAGCGGGCTTTTTAGCTTTTGCCTGGGAAAAGTTCCTCTACGGCCGTTTGTGCTGTGTGCAGTTTTTCTTCGGAGAGACGTGCTCGAAACACTTTCTATAGTTCTAATGAAGTCCCAAACTCATTTTCCCAAAATGTATCAATTCTGTCCGGCGGGCTCGATTTGTGGGCAGGCCAACCGCTTTCAATTTGATAGGTGTGGAAATTCAAGCTTTCACGGTGAAGAAAGCTGGACTGGTTGAATTGGGTTATAAATTGCTGTAGCGGGGCTTTAAGGAAGTGGTTTGGATGAGAACTGGGTGCATATAGGCGGAGGGGCCCTTGGACATCACGAATGTCTTGGTAGCGAGATGTTGAAACTAATTTTTAATATTACTGTGCTTGAGGAAAGCAGGAGTTTGACAACCGCTGCCACGCACTTTGACAAAAGCACAATCAATCATTTCTGCCACATCCATCAGAGCCCTAAAAGATCTTATGGCAAAGCAGGAGATGACCAGGCTTGAATGGAGGCTTGTTGGTGATTGTATAGCGCGATGCATGGGGATAGATGCGCTTTACTCCCTTTCCGTCACAACCTGTAACATCGAACAGGCTCGCGGAGCGGAGTAACACTCGAGGTTTGTACATTATCTTAAAAGATATCGGGCGGAAGACCTTGTAGGATGCTACGCCCAAACTGATG
>MU158457.1:1955-10949 GCA_015711695.1 Candidatus Geohydrothermomicrobium daggyaiense | reverse complement strand
TTTTTAGCTTTATAGGAGTTATTAGTTTGGAAAAATACTGAAAAAGGAAAAGAGATTAGCAACATAATTGTTCCTCACGGCACACCCGGTTTTGAGGTATCTCCACCCTACAGGAAGATGGGCTGGCGCTACTCCGACACACATGAACTTTCTTTTGTCGACTGCAGGGTCCCGAAGGAAAACCTTCTTGGCGAAAGAGGGGGTGGGCTGCGCGCTTTTTTGAGGGTTCTAGATTGCGGAAGAATTGGCGTTGCTGCGCTTTCTGTGGGTCTCGCTCGGGCTTGCCTTGAAGAATCGGTGAAGTATGCCAGAGAAAGAGTGCAATTTGGCGAACCGATAGGCAAGAAACAAGGTGTGAGCTTCAAATGTGCTGATATGTTCATGGAAATAGAGCTTGCAAGATTGGCCACTTACAAGGCTGCCTGGATGGCCGATCAGGGTAAAAGATACACCACGGATGCTTCCATTGCGAAACTTTTCGCCTCTGAAACGGCTATGCGCGCCGCCAGCGCTGCCGTGCAGATTCACGGTGGATATGGATACATTGAGGATTATCCGGTTTGCAGATATTTCAGAGACGCAAAAATTCTTGAAATCGGAGAGGGGACTTCGGAGATACAGCGGCTTGTTATTACCAGGCATTTAGGCCTGTAAAAATGCGCGGATCCGGGTGCCAAACAAAGATGAGTTTTCAGGTAAACGCCCAAGGCGTAAAGATGTTAAGTGGATTGCAAACCGAAAGGATTGAATGGGAGGTTTATGGCGATGCGCGAGACGGTAATTGTGGGTATGGCAAGAACCCCTTTCGGGAGGCTCGGGGGCTCACTTGCGGACTTGACAGCCATGGAGCTTGGAACGGTTGTTATGCGTGAAGCGCTCAAGCGTGCCTCGATTGAGCCGGGCCAGGTTGATTATGTGATTATGGGTCAGGTGATTACTGGCGGTTGTGGTCAGTTGCCTGCCAGACAGGCTGCTTTGAATGCAGAGATTCCCATTCATGTTCCATGCCTGAACGTAAACAAAGTTTGTATATCGAGCATAAGCGCTCTTGTGATGGCGGACCAGATGATTCGCGCTGGCGATATAGATATTGCGGTCACCGGCGGCATGGAAAGCATGAGTCAGGCTTGTTACTATGTTCCGAAGGCTCGCTTTGGGTACCGCATGGGACATGGGAAAATCCTCGACGGAATGATCCACGACGGGTTGTGGTGCGCTATCAACGACTGGCATATGGGAGAGGGAACAGACAGGGTAGCTGAGGAGTTTGGCATAAGAAGAGAGGACCAGGACCTATGGGCTTACCGCAGCCATATGCGCGCCGCTGCAGCGCAGGATTCAGGAAAGCTTGCGGAGGAAATTGTTCCAGTTGAAGTAAAGGCAAAGAAGGGGGTCACCGTTGGTGACAGTGATGAGCATATAAGGCGGGATACTTCTTTGGAGAGCCTCGCAAAACTCAAGCCTGCCTTCAGGGAAAACGGCACAATTACTGCTGGTAACGCATCCGGAATAAATGACGGAGCGGCTTGTATTGTTGTGACTTCAAGGGAAAAAGCAGACGAGCTTGGCCTGAAAGTTCTCGGTACAATTGTCTCTCATGGCATGGTGGCGGACAAACCGGAATATCTTGCCACTGTTCCGGCAAATTCCATAAAAGCAGCTCTTAATAAGATCGGAAAGAGAGTATCAGACCTGGACCTCATAGAGATAAACGAGGCTTTTGCCGCAGTATGCTGGAATTCGTGCGAGATGCTCGGTCTTGATCCTGAGATTGCCGAAAATGTAAATGTGAACGGAGGCGCAATAGCCCTGGGACACCCGATCGGCGCTAGTGGTTCTCGAATAGTGATGGCTTTAGTCAACGAACTCAAAAGACGTGGTGGCGGTCTTGGGGCAGCGGCAATATGCGGTGGGGGCGGTCAGGGTGACGCGGTGATAGTGAAAGTTGAGGACTGAAGATAACCAGACCCTTTCGAGGGCGTGTTTATCGCGATAGTTGCTTTTATTCAACATATACGGTTTTTGGGGATTGCTACATCCTATTGAGAATGCTTTACAGTGTAACATTGCCACCACGCAAGATAAAAGATTCGATTTTGAAAATTATGTATGTGGTAGATATTGTTTATTGATCACCTCCGCCTGACCGCGGATAATGTCTTATAATTTTTGAGTTGCGATATTCTCTGATGACCGGGGAATTAAAAGTTTAAGCATCAAAGAGTGTAAGTGCAGAGATGTTTTGATCTGGAGGTGGATAATGCAATTTGATCTCACTGAAGAGCAAAAAATGTTCAGGGATTCCATCAGGGAACTTGTCAAAGAAAAAGTCGAGCCTCGGGCGATGGAGATTGATGAAAAAGGCGAATTCCCGTGGGATATTGTTGAGGTTTTCAAAGAAAACGATATTCTTGGTCTTCCTTTTGCGGAGGAATACGGCGGTCAGGGAGCGGATTTGCTCACCCTTTGCATAGCTATGGAAGAAATAGCAAAAGTATGTGTGAATTCGTCGCTAATTCTGGGGTGCCAAGAGCTTGGTTCAACCCCGATAAAGATAGCTGGTTCCGAAGAACAAAAAAAGAAGTATCTCCCTGACCTTGCGAGCGGCGAGAAACTTGCTGCCTTCGGGCTTACCGAGCCGGAAGCGGGAAGTGATGCCGCGGCTATGAAGACAAGGGCGGAGAAGAGAGGTGATCGCTATATATTAAACGGAACCAAGTGCTTCATCACGAATGGGGGAGTGGCTGACACTTACTCAATATTCGCGATGACCGATCCCGAGAAAGGAGTTCGAGGGATCTCAGCTTTCATTGTGGAAAAAGATTTTCCCGGGTTTACCTTCGGTAAACACGAGAACAAGATGGGGATTAGGGGTTCCGTTACAAGGGAACTAATTTTTGAGGATTGCGAGGTTCCTGCTGCCAATCTCCTTGGAGAAGAAGGCAGGGGTTTTTCAATAGCAATGATGACACTCGATAGAACCCGATCCACTATAGGTGCACAGGGTGTGGGTGTTGCTGCAGGAGCGCTCGAATTTACAATAAATTACATGAAAGAGCGTGTTCAGTTTGGTCGTCCGATCGCCGCTCTCCAGGGGTTGCAATTTATGGTTGCAGATCTTGCCATGATGATAGAAGCTGCACGTTCACTCGTGTATCGCGCCGCCACTGCGGTCGAAAAGAAAGAGCCAGGGTTTTCCGCTCTATCAGCGATGGCGAAATGCTTCGCCACGGACACTGCTATGAGAGTGACAACAGATTGTGTTCAGCTCATGGGTGGTTATGGATACATGAAGGATTACCCAGTTGAGCGTATGATGAGAGATGCTAAGATTACCCAAATATACGAAGGGACCAATCAGATTCAAAGGGTGGTAATATCAAGACATCTTTTTGGTAAATAGGCAAGCAGAAATTTAGAAATTTCGTTGTCAGGCTAAACCGAATTTCTTGCGCCAATTTTTCAGGCGCTCGGAAATAATCTTTTCATAACCCTGGTCAGTTGGTTTGTAATATCGTTTCCCCTCGAGCTGGGGGGGCATATGTTTCTGTTCGACTATGTGTCCGGGAAAGTCGTGAGCGTATTTGTAGCCTTTTCCGTATCCAAGTTCCTTCATGAGTCTTGTTGGCGCGTTTCTGATTAGCAGCGGAACAGGAAGCGCCCCGTACTGCCTGATGTCTTTTTTGACTTCTCCGTATGCTGCGTATAGGGAATTGCTTTTTGGGGCTGTAGCAAGATAAGTGACAGCTTGGGCGAGTGCAAGGTCACACTCAGGCATACCGATAAAGTGGCAGGCCTGCATAGCCGCCACTGCAACGACAAGGGCGTGCGGGTCGGCGTTCCCTACGTCCTCCGAGGCAAAACGGATGAGGCGTCTTGCAATATATAAGGGGTCTTCGCCAGCCTCGAGCATTCTCCCGAGCCAGTAAAGACCCGCATCGGGGTCTGAATCTCTCAGACTCTTGTGCAGCGCTGAGATTAAATTAAAATGCTCTTCACCTGCTCTGTCGTACAAAAGAGTTTTTTCCTGAGCAGCTTTTTTCACGATTTCCACGTCAATTTTGAGTTTATCAGCACCCTTGTTTGCCAGAAATGCCGAAATTTCAAGAAGATTAAGGGCGATCCGTGCATCTCCGTCTGCGATATTTATGATGAGGTCAATCGCGTCATTGTCCACGTCAAGATTAAGAGAGCCAAGACCTCTTTCTTTATTCGATATGGCGCGCTCGAGTATTCTTCGCAGGTGATGGATTTCGAGGCGTTTGAGAACATAGACACGCACTCTTGAGAGTAAAGGAGAAATGACCTCAAATGATGGGTTTTCGGTGGTAGCCCCAATGAGTATGATGGTACCATCTTCAACATGAGGGAGGAACGCGTCCTGCTGAGCCTTGTTAAAGCGGTGGATTTCGTCTACAAATAATATTGTGCTTATGTTATTAAATTTTCTTCTATCTTTTGCTTCTTCTATTATTCTCCTTAATTCAGGGACTCCGGCTGTCACGGCGCTGAACCTCACAAAATCGGAACTCGTGGAGTTCGCAATAATCTGCGCCAAAGTAGTTTTACCGGATCCCGGGGGTCCCCAGAATATCATTGAGGATATTCTGTCCTCCTCAATGGCTTTCCTCAGGGGTTGGCCCGGACCCACAATTTCCTCCTGTCCCTCGAATTCGTCAAGTGTTCGTGGTCTCATTCGGTCTGCTAATGGAGTTCCTTTTTGAAATTCGTCACCCATAGCGTCGAAGAGGTCCATGGTCATACCTCTAGTTTGGGAAGAATCGACTCTATTGCTTCTAAAGCGCTGCGTTCCTCAAAATAAATTTTGGAGGCTATCGGTTGCGCAAGGTCAATCGCTTTTTCTGGCTCGTTTGAGTGCGTCTTGAATATCATGCACATCTTCGACCAATCATTTCCAATTGATATGAAATGGTTGCCTATATCTTTCAGCCGTGTTTCCTTAAGCACCCCGGATGCTTCGAGCAGAAACCTGCCGTAAATCCGCCTGAAGTTGCCGCCGTAACCTGTTCCACCTTTTTCGGCGCTGACGTAAATGTTTTTACAAAGGAGCACGAGCTTTTCCCGGTCAAATTCGTCTGGCCAGCAATTCATATTGTCCGCGAAGTATCGCACACCTTCTATTCCCCTCACCATGAATGCTCCGTCAAGGCTTATCACATTTTTTTCTGGAGGAAGCCTCAAATTATATTTCACCACTTTGCCAAGCGCAGGAATAATAGCTTCTTTCAGGGGCTTTAAATTATCAGGAATTTTGAATCGATAGTACGTGTTATCAGCCGGTTGGGGAAGAAAACTGGCGGACCTTGCTTTGCGGAGGCTCTCTAGTGAGCATTCCTGGATCTTATCCCTGTCGTTATCGGCAATATAGGCTATTTTCCTTTCCTCGTCGTATCCAACAATAACTATTCTGTGGCCGCTGAAATGGATTTTGGCACGAAGATAGTCAAGATAATAAACGTCAGCGTGCACCATGACGGGCGTCCCGGAATCAATCATCGCTTTAACTTCAAGCCATGCGCGCTCATCCTCAATTCCTGATACTACCTCCATTTCGATTCCGAAATGTCTCGTAAAATGCTCCTCGAGGTTAAAGATACGTCCACCAATATAAACGGGAGGGTTCATCCTGTCATTCTTGTAATAAACAAAGCCAAGCCCCACCCCGGTACCGAAGACCATTTCTTCGGTGAGTTCATGTCCATAAAAACGGAGAATGTCCCGCAGCGCGGTGCTGCTGCAGTGACCTCCGGGTCTGTGCGGAAAACTTAGCAGTACACGAGCCAATTAAATCCTCCTCTTCTTTTTTCTCTCTAAGCTATATTTTAGAGTAACAGTCGGTAAGACATCTTGATTCTGGATTTTTCTCGAATAATCTTAACCTTAGCCTGCTTTTCATGCATAGAACATGCCTGATCCTGGTATGGTTTCAATCAAAGGCCTTTGATACCTCAAAGGTTTCTTGAACCTGAATATCCTGAGTAAGCGTATATCGGGTATAATTTGAGTTTGTCGAGGCAGCTTAACCTGTATCGGGTTTTTTAAGTAAACCTGCTGAAATTTTCCATTACCAATCCGGAGGTTTTGATGAATGAAGAGAAAAAGCGCAACGGGATGACCCCGGATGGACAGATTGCCGAAACGCCTATCTTTCCCGAATTTCAAAAGTCAAACAGCGCTTTCAAGGTTGAGCCATTTAAACAGGTTGATGGAAACACCATTGATACTAGGAATTCTCAGGAAGAATTAAGCACCGATGGTTCTGTAGAAACCGTTATTGACAAGGTAACCAACCGCGAGGCTGCTAAGCCAACTGGTAGTACGGATTCGCTTGAATATCCAAAGCTTTTTTACGATTCTCATTATTATGCCCAAAGTTCTGCTCCCGAAAAGATAGAGCAGCCGGCGGCATCAATGCCAGCAATTGGAATTGGCAATATTTTTCCCACCAGAGTTGAAGTTGCAAGGATCGAAAAACCATCAAAGGGAATTGATATGGCGGAGCTTGAATTCATGCGCCCTGATAATGAAATCCGACAAAGAATCTCAATTGCACTTATCATAGTCCTATCAGTTTTGTTTGCTGGGGTGTTAGCGGGCGCTATTGTCGCTTTCTTCTTATGAACAAATCAATAGTTGTTTGTTATCAAAACCCGGGTTTCTCTATCTCAAATGTTGTTTTTGTAAAATCGCTTCGGATATATCCTTCTATAAGTTTTTTCTGTTCTCGGTCGTGAACGTAACCTCTTATCTTATACCAGGTTTTTCCATCGGAGGAGGTTGCGCTTCCAATCACAGTAACTGATTCTCCCTTAGCGAGAAAGCCGAGAATTTTTCCTTCAGTTTCTGGGGCGGATCGAACCTGGACGCCGTTTCTTGTAATGGTGACCGTATTTCCCGTTTCAGGGCTCGAGATATTCTGGGTCTGCGCGGGTTTAGATGAATCCAGGCTTATTTCAGGCGGTTTTGTCTTGATGATCTCTTGGCGCTTTTCAATTTCCTTGAGGTTCGAGGTTTCTTCGCTTGGTTTTCTGAACGCGTCAGTTATTCTCCATCCAATACTAAACCCGAGAGCGAAAATGAGAAGGAGCACTAAAGAAAGAGCAATAATGGTGGAGATGTGGTAGAGCTTTCTTCTGAGTTTGCGTATTTTTAGCATGGAGCGCTTTTCGCGTGTCTTCTTGATGCTATCAGGATGATATTTCCAGGCAACCACGGTTGCGCTCGACTGCGGATTTTTTTTTGCGGCTAATCTTTCTAGAATGTTGCATGCCCTCGCAACGTTTATAGATGACTTGAACACTTTGGCTATTTCTTTCTCTTTTACCGAATCGCACATGCCATCCGAGCAGATTATCAGGATGTCGCCAAAAGATAGCGCGACTTCGTTGTAGCCTGGATAAAATTTTTCCTGGTCCGAAAAATTTTTCGCAGATTCTGGATAAAGCGGTTTATCTGCGACTTTTTCATTACTTGTTTGACCGGCGTTATCAAAGAGACGAGGTGTTTGGTTTACTATTTTCTCCTGTTCAGGAGGTTTTGTCGGCGTCAGGTCGAAAAGCCTGTCATCGTGCAAAAGAAATATCCTGTTTTTGCCAGCGTGACCTATGAACGCGGCGTTTCTTGTTGCTACCGCGAATGTAAGGGAAGCGTAAACTGCGGATGCGTTGTTAGTTTGGTTTATTTTTTTCTCAAGAAAAGAATTGATCTTTTCAAAAGCCGAAAGAATGAGCTCGTGCATTGTTTCCCTTCTGAGTTCTTCTTCTGTGAGAGACACTGGTTGTAAATTTTCGTAGAGTTTTTCAATGAGTGATCTACTCAAATCTTCCGCGGGAAATGACTGAGTATGTATGTCCGCTATTGCGAGAAATGATTTTACTGGAACGGGAATTCTCCGCTCAATAAAATCCGACACCATGAAAGATTCGTCCTGTATCCTATCAGGGTTATAGTTTCCTGATCCCCTTCTTACCGCGCTCAAAATACAATCTCCCGTAACTGCGAAAAATTATTTTTTACTCTTGAAATGGTGTAAAAGAGAAGTCTGATTATAATTCAAATTATAGCGTTTGCTGCAAGCAGCTGATTGTTTCCCCATGGCCGCTCGTTTTTGGTGTAATTTTACACCACGGATCTTTCCTGAGGATTTTTATTTATTGCCTCGAAAGCGTTAATATTTTGTCAAGTCCGACGGTACCGCTTATCTCGAGTTTATCTTCGGATATTTGTATTGTTGATATCCGGTATGGCAAGTCTTTTCTGACCACGTAAACAGGAGCCTCCTCGAACGCGCCTTTTACGGAGCTAGTCCACTCTTGCCCGAGCTGGACAGACCCCATCTCAATATTCTCCGGTATGAAAAAAATAAATCTTCCCTCTCTCGGCTCGAGTTTCCCGCTGGCTGTCACCCTTGTATAACCCACCGATGTTCTTACCTTTCCCACAAAATAGCTTCTATTGCCTTTAAGCGCGACTTTTCCTTCTTTCAGTTTAGTGCTTTCTACAGTGAAAAAGCGGTTTATCTCTTCTTCTGAGAGAACCGCGGTAAATCCCCCGTATGGCCACCTCGTGGACTCAAGTTCAAGGATTGAGAATGTAAATCCCTCGAGTTTTGCACCATCAAGGTGAATTTTGAGCTTATCGTACTTCCGGAATGCAAGTTTGAGTGCCGGAAATGCCCTGACGCTAATGACGATATTCTCGATGCCAGGATATTTGTTACTAATGGCTTCCCGCACGTAACGCACCGCAAACATGGGAACTATTATTTCGCTCAATCCCCAAATTATGATGAGGGGTAAAATGATAATAACAAGAGCTTTTATACCTTTTCTCTTCAAGGTCTTTCCTTTTTATTGAAGGAATCGCGCCTGCGTTTTAATCTTTGCCTGAATGGCTAGCAAGTATCACAAGGGCGTCGACAGCGACCGGTTCCCCTTCTTTAGTAAGGATTAAAGGATTAACGTCAACTTCTGA
>MU158457.1:0-1945 GCA_015711695.1 Candidatus Geohydrothermomicrobium daggyaiense | reverse complement strand
ATACGCTTTCCTGTTCTATGCCGAGCTTTCCGAGCCCAACGAGCGCCTTTGCCAGTTTTTCTCTGTTAGCGGGAGCCATGCCTCTAACGGATTCGAGTATCTTTTTGGCTTTAATGTCATCCATCATCTCAAAGGCGTCATCAAGGCCAATTGGGGCAACGCGAAAAGAAGTGTCGCGAAGTATTTCTGTGAATATGCCTCCCAGACCGAACATAACACAGGGACCGAATTGAGGGTCTCTCACAAGCCCGATTACTAGCTCCCTGCTGCCTTTTATCATTTCTTGAACAAGGATTCCCTCGCTTTCCTCACCATTGAGGTTTTTTTGAATTCTTTCGAAGGCTTGGTGAATCTCCTCGTCGGTTTTGAGTCCAACTGCTACAAGGTCTTTTTCCGTCTTGTGGGTTATCTTCCATCCGCATGCTTTGAGCACAACAGGATAACCCAGCTCATTGGCTGCCTGGATTGCCTCTCCGGCGCTTTTAACGAGATACTCTCTGGTTACCGGGACATCATAGTTCTCAAGCAGCACTTTCGAGTCATGCTCTGAAAGCGCATTCTGCCCGTTGCGCAATGCTTTTTCGATTATTGGATGTGTTTTCATTTTGTCCTTCCAATGATATAGCCTTCAGGGTCGACTTCTTCTCTGAGCACTCTCAATTCGTCATCAGTGGGCGGCGGCGTAGTCGGCAGGTCTTCAGCAACGAGGAGCTCAAACTCACAATTTTCTTGAACCTGTTCAAGAGTTACGCCTGGATGGAGTGATTCCACTTGCATGCGACATGTCTCCTCATCATAACCGAGAATCGCAAGATTAGTGATTACCTTATAAGGTCCGCAACCCTCAGGGAGCCCGGCCCGCTCGCGGGCTCCTTTCCCGGTCAGATATCCTGGAGTTGTAACAAAGTCCAGTTTTTTCACAAAGCGGCGTCTGTCCATGGGCGTTATTACAATTGTTTTCCAGCAAAGACTTCCCAAATCATTTGCTCCTCCACTTCCTGGAAATCTTACCCTGGGATTCTGATAATCCGTTCCAATCATAGTGGAGTTGAGGTTACCGTACATGTCGATCTGCGCGCCGCCAAGAAAAGTGTAATCCACCATCCCCCTCTGGCATGTTTCCATCACATCGTTCATTGTGCTTGCCATAAGGGCTTTAAAGGAAGTTCTCGAATCGCCCACCGATATCGGCAACCCGGGCATCAAAGGTGCAACGCCACCCGCTTCGAAAATCGCTATGATGTTTGGCGCGTATAATCTCTGGGCGAGAAGAGTTGCTGCCATTGGGACACCGGTGCCGACCTCAACCGTTGAGTTGTCCTCAAGTATTCTTGAGCCCACACAGACAAGGAGCTCAATAGGGTTGTATCTGTTACTTTCGTTTGACTTGCTCATGTTGTTTTCCCTTGCCATATTTACTGTCCTTTCCCACCTCCATGTAACCTTGTCAGGAGTGACGCGAGCCGATTTCTACCTTCAAAGTTATTTATCCCCGGCTTCTCGCTTATTCGGGAATACAAGATTTTCCAGACTCCTCAGGTATGTCATTTTTCTTAGACCACCAATTTTCTCGAGGTAGTCCTGGAAGTTTTCAACATTGTATATGTATTCATCGAGAAACTTTTTTGTGCCCTCTTCTGTTTTTACTGTCTCAAGGTACATTTTGAAGAAATCCTCGTCAAACCAGTATTCACCAGGCATATTCCCCGGATGACTTCCGAAAGGTTCCTCAATGACCGCGTCAACGCACCAGTAGGGGATAATTGTGAGCTGAGGATTCCGCCTTATCTCTTCGCTCGAAATCAGTCTTTCGGTGGAGATTATTACTTTCTTTGAGGCTCTCGCGAGGTATGGATCAGATACGAGTATGCCGTCAATCTGACAATTTCCGTAAATGTCAGCCCTGTGTACGTGAATTATACCAACATCGGGGTATAAAGCAGGG
>MU158456.1:8793-11199 GCA_015711695.1 Candidatus Geohydrothermomicrobium daggyaiense | reverse complement strand
CTCTCACCGTATCCGCACAGCGCTCATAAGCGATATCAGCCCATATTCCATAAGGCCTTGAGAAGAAAGCGCCTTCTTTCGCAAGAGCCTTCGAGGCGGAGTCGAACAAATCGATAATATGCGGTTCATCTTCCGGTTTGTAATAAAGCGTAAACTCGACGTGCGCGTTTCTACCCTGCTGAATTGGCTGGATGTAAACTCCAATCCGCTCAGCTGGATAGCCGTGCTTTTCTGCCTGCTCGTTCATGATGCTCAAAAAACGGGGAACCCTGTTCAGCGTCGTCAGGAAGAAAATGTCATAAAATGCGCCTTCGACACGGGTCTTATAATAAGGCAATTCTGAAACGCCCGAAATTATCCTCTCCATCCTCCTCCATGAGCAACCCGGAATTTCGCTTCTGAGAGCCACTCCAGCGGCCTGGGCATGGTTTGAGATGTCCTTTTCCTGATAAGAAATCCTCTCTTCGGGCAAATATTCATACCCAGATATTCCAAAAACCAGCGTGTAGGGCGCCTGGGCATCCGCGATATCATGGATGTTATCCCCGTCCTTGCTTACCACTGTGGCAAGAGCTTGCGAATTGAGGACAAACCATTCATCGCCGAGGCGCTGGCGCAGGGCACGATATGTCAGATCGATAAGTAACTCGATATTCCTTTCGGCACAGAAATAAATCCTGTGAGCGCTAGGCTTGACTTCAAGTTTCAGCGAACACCAGGTAACCGCGGCCATTGTTCCCTGCGAACCTTGAACTATCCTGACAAAGTCTGTTTGGGCTGGACCCATAGGGTTTTTTTGCGCAAGACCTGAAGCCCACTGCATTTCAAGCGAGCCGGGACCAGCGGCTGAACCAGTTCTGAAGATGTCCCCGGTACCGAAAATAATTTCAGTGCAGAGAAGCGGGTCCGTCATGTCCCAGTGGTATTTGGGAATGATAATCGGTTCGCGCTCGAGGCAGGAAGCCAGAACCGATTTGCCCTTTCTTGGAAGAAGGGGCATGAGGACCTTGAGTCCCGCTTTTTCCGCTTCGGGTATTAATTTTTCAAAGGTTACCCCTGGTTCTATCAAAGCAACCTTGTTCCTTCTGTCAAGCCGCAGCAAGCGACCCATCTCCGACATGTCTACGATAATAGCTTTCCCCCTGGGAACGGATGCTCCGTGGATGCTCGGCGTGGTGGAAGACCTGAAAACAAGGTTCATGCCTTCTTTCCTCGCAAGTTTGATGAGGTTTCTTACAGAGCGATTGTCCGGTGGCTTTACCACAGCGACAGGATCACCACCGGACACCGGGCCACCCTTGCGGTAAGGAGAGATATCCCCGTCTTCCTTAAAAATATTCTCCGAACCAACGACGGAAGCAATTTTCTTAATGTCATAACCGCCAGACATGTACATCACTTCCTCTCGCAATCACGGAACTTTCCTGAAAGCAGCTAAAAGCGGGGAGAGTTTTTCTTTTAAAGATGGCGCGGGCTTATGCGCGAGGCTTCTTTTGATCGCGTCCGCGAAACCCCTCACAATAACCCTTTCAACAGCAGGAAGGTTTATGATCCTGAAAGCGAGCCTCATTGCGGTATCGTTTTTCAGGTTCAAGAACCTCGCGAGATTCAAAAGCCTTTCAAAAAGGCGATCCAGAGCGAAGACTGTGCTTTCCGCAGCTTCATCCATCCTGTTTAGAACATCCCCGAAATCGGCGCCGCTTTCATCAAGCGCGAGTTTGATACCGCTACCATGCATGCACATGAACTTCTGAAGTACCCCGTGTCTGTAAGCGCTTTGAAACATCTCGAATGTTTCACGTGAGTCGATAGACATATGAATCACCTCCGCGCGTACAAAACGCCGCTCCACGCACCAGGCGATCGGACTGAAAATATATTTAGTCCGAAGACTCATAACCTTTCCCCTGGTCTTCACTTCTGAAATCATCGAGAAAGAATGGTTCGATATGCAGGATCAATAACGGTCAATCCGCTTCTCATCACCGACAAACTCCCTGATGCGAGATTAGCAATGTCAATATTTTTGTGTATTATCTACTATCGCCCTTGAAGTTATATCCTAAAATCATCCCCTCATGCTCTGCAGTCAATCAGTGCTGCTTGCCAGGGAGGGGTAAATCACAAAATCCCGTCCTCACGCAAAACATCGGCAAGCCTTTTCCCGGCTTCTTCCCCTGTATCTCCTTCGATAATCCTGCAACGCCTCTCTCTTTCTGGAGCGGAAATGCTCACAAGTTCAATCGCGTGACGTGAAAGCTCCCCTTCCACAAGATCAGAAACCTTTGCCACCATCTGGGGAAGTTCCTTCGCAGCTCTAATAGCCTGCAGGCTCGGGTACCGCAACTCGCCCGCCTCGCCGGTAACCGTCACAAGCGCGGGCGCGGGCGCGATTACCGTTTCATA